>DATGLK010000095.1 GCA_035294265.1 Candidatus Binataceae bacterium | reverse complement strand
ACCCTCCCCCCGGGACAACGGCATCTCACCCGAAGGTTTCGTGGGACTGGCCGAATGGCACCTGGAGCGCATCACCATGAGTCGCGCGCGAACCCAGATCTTCGCCGCCGCTCAGCGCGCCGCGCGTGCCGACTTCTACCTGGAGGTAACCCGGCGGCCAATGTTCTATTTCTGGAAAGGATTTCTGCCCATTTTCTTGATGGTCGCGGTCACCATGGGCGTATTCTGGATCGACGAAGAGCAGTTCGACTGGCAGGCCAAGATCGTCGTCACGATGATGCTGTCACTGGTCGCCTTCTCGTTCGCAATCGGCAATTCGCTGCCGAGGGTCAGCTACCTGACCTTCTTCGACGGCGTCTTCCTGAGCAGTTTGGTGTTGGAGTTTCTGGTGATGGGAGAGCTGCTGGTGATCCGTACTATGATTCGCCGGGGTGCGCTGGAGCGGGCCGCGCGCGCGCACTATCTGGCCCGCTACATCTATCCGGCCGCCTACTTGGTGATGTTGAGTGCGGTGGTCGGTGGCTTTTTTCTAAGCGCTGCGCCCCCCGATGAACCCAAAATCCAGTACTCAATTGGGGCGAATCATCCCCAACCCGGTAAAGATTGGCTCGTCGGAAACCCGCAGCACGACTGTATCGTCGGCTAGCGCCTCAATTGTGTGGCCGTACTCGCAGGGCATCGCAACCACGTCGCCACGCTCGGCGCGCTCCTCCCAACCCTGGCTGGCAAAGCGGGCCTGGCCGCTGATAACCGAATAAACCGAGTCGATCGGTCCCTTGGCCATCTCCAGCATCCCGCCGCGGTCGTAACGAATCAGATGCAACCCGATGGTTGGCATCACGCCCTGGGCGATCTCGACCATCCCGCTCTGGCCGGGCTTGAACACGGTGGCGGGAGGAATACGAAAGGGTGAATTGGGCACCTTGCGGTCGCAATTTTCATAGCCCTTGGGGGAAGGCTCGAAGGCCATCGCGCCCATGCGCAACACAAAGGGTACGTCGAGAAAATCCAGCCAGTAGGCCCGCGCCGGGCTCTCGTTGGCATGACCATGCCAGCACATCCCGGGCGTGAGCAGTACGTCACCGGGCAGCATCGGAATCGCGTCGCCGTTGACGATGGTGTAAATCCCGGGCTCGGTGTCGATTACCAGACGCAGGGCGGCCGCAGTATGCCGATGGGTACGCGCCTTCTCGCCCGGTTTGACCATCTGGTAGGCGCTTATGATACTGCCGGTGGTGGGCGCCAAACCGCCCGAGATCGGGTTGGACAGAATCAGGTTGCGCCGCTCCGCCTCCTCGGTGCTGACCACGTCGGCGGCTTCGTCGATGGCGGCCTTGGCATCGCGGTAGCGCCAGATCCCGGGTTTGAACTGGTTGGCCAAAAACGCCATTCGGCGCTCGGGTTCGTGCCAGCCTGGAGCGATATTGAGCCGATCCAACCGCTGGTAAAATTGCTCTGCACTTGTACTTTCCACTGCCGCTTCCTCGCTGTGACCCGAAGTGTATCGCCCGCTATTCACAGACGGGCCTAATTCAACGCCGCCGAATGAAACAATCCCAAGCGCGCCAGCAAGGGCTCGTCGGAGACCCGCAGCACGGTGGTGTCCGCCTCCAGCGCTTCCATCCTATGGGCGTGGCGGGCCGGCACGCTGAGGATGTCGCCGGGCCCGATGGTCTCGTCCATCACGCCGTCGACGATGAAGCGGGCGCGCCCGCTCGTGGGCGAATAAAGATTGCCCACCACGCTGTTGGACAGCTCCATCCGCGCTCCCGCCTGATGGCGAATCAGATATAGGCCGATGGTCGGCATGATTCCCCGCGCAATCTCCACCACCCCGGAGGTGCGTTCGCGATTGAAGACCTTGGCCGGCGGAATGCGGTAAGGCGAGGCGGGATCGGCCCTGCGCACCGGCTCGATCGGCTCGGGATAGGGCTCGAAGGTCATGGCATGATTGGCGGCCACGAAGGGGACGTCGAGGAAATCGATCCAGTAGGCCGAGGCCTCGCTGTCGTTGGCGTGGCCGTGCCAGCAAAAGGCCGGGGTCAGCACCACGTCGCCGGGCAACATGTCCAGCCGCTCGCCGTTGACAATCGTATAGACGCCGGGCTTGGTATCGACCACCAGCCGCAAGGCAGCGGCGGCGTGGCGATGGCTGCGCGCCTTCTCGCCAGCCAGGACCATCTGATAGGCAGCGACGAAATTCTTGGCCGCCGGCAGAGTCACCCCGCTACTGCGATTGAGCAGCGCCAAGTTGCGTCGCTCGGCTTGCTCGGTACTGACCACCCGCGCCGCTTCGTCCAATGCCGGCCGGGCATCAGACCAGCGCCACAGCGCGGGCTTGAACTCGTGCATCGCCAAGCCGTTGTCGGGCCGGTCGCCGCGCCAGCCGGGATGCAGATGAAGGGTTTCGACCCGCCGATAAAAGTCGCTAGCTGCATTTGCATCCATGACAGTTCTCCTGGCGAGCGCTTATCCCCCGCAGAGGACTGGCGCGCGCGGTTTAAGCCTCTTGGCGCAGCAAACCCGTCAGCGCCATCAGCGGCTGATCCGAAACCCGTAACATCACCGTATCCTGCTCGGCTTCCCAGCGATGGCGGTACCAGCAAGGCACCGCGATGATATCACCGCAGGCGAGGCTTTTGTCCAGCGCGCCTTCGACCACTATCCGGACCCGGCCGCTGACCACTCCATAGATGGCGTTGGCGGTACTGCGGCCTTCATCCGAATGGCCGCCGGCGGGCTGGCGGATAAGCTGTAGGCCGATGGTCGGCATCACCCCGGGGGCAACATCCACCCGCGCCGGCCCGACGCCCGCGCCCAGCGCCTGAGCCGAGGGGATGCGGAAAGGCGAGGCCGGATCCTGGCGCGCGATCCGCTCATAGCCATCGGGATGCGGCGCGAAGAACATCGCCTCCAAATGCTGCACCAGGGGCACATCGAGAAAATCGATCCAGTAGGCCTCGGCCGCGCTCTCGTTGCCGTGACCGTGCCAGCAAAAGGGCGGAGTGAGGACCACGTCGCCGGGCGCCATGTCGATCCGCACCCCGTCAACCACGGTGTAGGCGCCCGGCTGCGCTTCCATCACCAGGCGTAGCGCGGCAGCCGAATGGCGATGGCTACGCGCCTTCTCGCCCGGCTTGACCATTTGATAGGCGCACACCAGGTTGCGGCTGGTGGCGTAGTAGTTACCCTCGATCGGATTGACCAGGATCAGGTTACGCCGCTCGGCCTGCTCGGTGGTAACAAAACCGCCGGCGGCGGACAAAGCTGCGCGGGCCTGGCTGAAGCGCCATACCGTGGGCTTGAACTTGGGCTGGGGCACCGGCCACATCGCGGGCTGGCGACGGGCCCAGCCTGGCTCATAGCAGCTAGCCGCCAACTCGGCGTAATAGGCTTTGTCCCCGGTTTCCATGGGCCGATTATCCCTCAGGCTGACTTGGCTTTGCCACCCTCGAAGGCCATATTGCTGCCGCCCTTACCCGCCACCACTGGCAGTGTCATCGAGCCGACACCATGGATGGTGATGGTCAGTTCGTCGCCGGCTTTGAGCGGCCCCACGCCCTCGGGCGTGCCGATTGCGATTATATCACCGGGATAGAGCGTGGTGACTGAGGCAGCCATTGAAATCATGTTGGGAACGTTGACGATCAAATCGCGCGTGTTGGCCTTTTGGCGCCGCTCCCCGCTTACCCACAACTCCAAGTCCAGGTTGTCGGGATCAGCCACTTCGTCGGCGGTTACGATGTAGGGGCCGATCGGGGTAAAGCTGTCGTAGGATTTGCGCATTACCCGCTCCTGCGGGCCACGCACGGTCACGTCGACCAGGCAGGCATAGCCAAAGATATGGCTTTTCGCTTCCGCCAATGGGATGTGGCGGCCGCCTTTGCCGATGAAAATCGCCATCTCGCATTCATGATGGATCTGCTTGCCTGGCAACTCCGGCAAAACAATCGGATCGGCCGGACCGCTTATCGACGAGGCTGCTTTCAAAAAGAAGCCCAAGGTATTGGCGGCGCCACTGGAGACCGCTTGCGGCCCCTGGGTAGCGGCGATGAAAACTTTCATCTCTTCGCCGTGACGCGCGTAGTTGGCCGGATAGGCGATGAGCTTGTTGGGCCATACCACCGGTGATTCCAGCCGCACCGAAGCAAGGGGGACGCCCTTGCGCTCCTTAACCGCCTGCTGGATACGCGGTTTGAGTTCGTCGAACTGGGCGATAAGCTTGATCATACTGACCGGAGGCCAGAATTCCGGCGGCACCGGCAGAAGATCGGAAATATCGACGAGCTGCTGATCGTTGACCACGCCCACCCGATTGCCATTGAAACGAGCCAATTTCATGCGCTTTCCTCCAAGCTCAAGCCGCGGCTGCACCGGCTGGCACACGCATCCCGCGGATGACGTCTAACACTCTTCCGGGATCCTCGGGTTCCTGATCGTCTCGCCAGGCCACATGACCGTCGGGCCGCACCAGCACCAGCCGCCGCTCGTAGGCTTCCCACACCGCGGTGGTGGACAAGGCGACGCGGGTCAGCGGAATTCCGCGCGCGGCGGCGGCGCGCATCAGGCCCTCGCCGGTAGGTGGGTCGGCGCCCAGGCAAAGCAGTACCAAGCTTTGCCCGAACAGGTCCAGCGTGGAGCGCCCCGGCTCCAGCCAAACGTGGGGGGCGCGTGAGCCGGGCCGCGCGGTTTGGACATAAACGTTGGGATCGTCAATGGGGGCGGGAGTAGCGTCGGGCCAAATAATGGGCGACGGATCATAGCGATATCCCAACTGGATGCCCAACGTAAACCATTCCCGGCGCATCATCTGAGTGAACCATTGACCGTAACTGCGCCGCGCCGCATCGCCCGCCGGACCGGGTTCGAAGACCGCGGGCGGGGGCAAATTTTCGCGCGAGGCAAGCATCCGGGACAGGTTGTTGCTGGCTTCGGCCACGTTGCGCAAACCGACCGGGCGGCGTTCCATCTCGTAGGAGGCAAGCAGACCGGGACCACCCCAACCCGCCAAACAAGCCGCCAGTTTCCAGCTCAAGTCCACCGCGTCGCCAATGCCGGTATTCATACCGAAGCCGCCCGTGGGCGACATCATGTGGGCGGCATCGCCGGCGATGAATACCCGCCCGCGCGCGTAGCTGTCGGCCACCAGTTCGCGTCGCACCCACGGCACGACCGAGAGGATTTCGTAGGGAAAATCGCGTCCCACCGCGCGCCGGATCAGAGCACGAATGTCGGCTTCGTCGTGGGTGACCTTCTGGGGACTGCCGACGATCGACATGCGCCAGCGATCGCGTCCGTTGATCGCCACGATCGTCAACCAGGTCCCTTCGGGGCCGATAAAGATGAAGCGATAACCTTTGCCCTTGTCGTGCAACGCGGGCAGGTCGGCGGTGCGAAAAATCACGTTGGTGGTATAGGTCAGCACCGGGTTGCCGCTCATCGTGATGCCCAGCAGCTCGCGGGTCGTACTGGAACCGCCGTCGCAACCCACCACGTAGGCGGCCGCGAGAGTCATAAGCTTGCCCGTGCCGGCCTCGCGCACCGTGGCCAGGACGCCAGCTTCGCCCTGTTCCAAGGAGATAAGTTCGGTGTTGTAGCGCAGATCAACCAGCGGCGTGCGGCTGGCAAAGCGGCGCAAGATGGGATCGAACATGTCCTGGGGGCAGCGCTCGCGCTTTTGCGGGCTTTGGCTCGGACAGGGTTCCTGGCCGGGAGCTGGAAACGGTTCGCGCCCCAGCTCATAACCATTCAATCCGGTCAGATAGACGCAATCCTGGGGATAGTCGCGCGGATAGGGTGATTCCTCGACCCATTTCACGATCCCCCAGCGGCGGCAGAACTCCATCGTGCGCACGCCCACCAGATCCATCTTGGGCTGGAAGATCGTGCCATCGCCCTTTTCGATCAAAGTGCAGGCCACACCGCGCCACCCCAAGTCGCCGGCTAGCGCCAGCCCGACCGGGCCGCCGCCCACGATCAGCACCGGGGTGTAAGCGCTTATCGACATGCAGCTCTACCCAGTTCCGTCCGACATAACCGCTGGCGCGAATGCGAGCACCTGTCGCTTAGGCGCTGCGCGGCATACGCCAGCAAATCCCAACCCAGTGAAAGCGGTTTTTCGGCTTGTGTCAAACCCGCAAAGTCGTGGCGTTGCCCCAATTGACGTTCGAAATCGTAAATTAACGGCTGAGCCTTTCTAAAGCAAAAGACCGTAATGCTATCGCGCCATCTCAGGAAGCTGATCCAAACCGGTCAGCAACTAGCCACTCCCGGCACCCCAAATCGAATACACGGCCAATTACCGCGACAGGCTGGGCCACCGCAAGGTTGCGCGCCCGCCCCACGAAGTGCGATGCTTTAGTTTATCACTTGGCCTCGGCCACCAACTTTCGCCCTCCAGTACCGCGGATCGATTAGGGAGGTGCGCAAATGAGCATCAGCCGACAGGATGCGATAAACGACGCTTTGGAGCGGCTATCCGACCTGGGCTTCGTCATGGAGCCCTTCTTCTCCGAGCATGGCCCAATGGTGGCCGAAGCCCTGAGTGCGCTTGGACAGAACGACGCCGTCGCCGGCTGGGTGAACCACTACCGAGGCGAAAGGCGCCACCTGCCGATGCCGCCCGCGCGCGAACCGATCGATGGCACCAAACCGGAAAAGTGGCGCGCGGCGTTGGGAGTCTATGGCCGCTCGACCGACTGGCTGAACTACTTCCATCGCGAATTCGAGGATAGACCCTGGCGCGAGGTCACTGCGCGTTGGCTTCCGGTGCTGCTGCCAGGCTACATCGGCGGCCTGACCCACGGTCTGATTCGCACCGCCCACGCACTGCGCTCCTTTCCCGAGGATGGCTCGCCAACCACGTTGCAACTCGATGAATTGGCGCGCGGCATGGCCTATTGGGCCGCTAGCTTCCGGCAAATCGCGGGCGACGTCTCCCAACACGGCGACCTGGCGCTCGACCGCGCGCTGCAGGAGCTGCCCCGGCTGGAACCGCGGATGCGCAGCCGGCAGATGACCGAGGCGGCAGGCGCGGCCATGTTCACCGAGCTGCCCGGCTTTGCTTCGGCGATCCAGTCTCTGGCCATGAGCGGCGACGTGGGCGAGGCGATAAGCGCCCATACCGCGACCTTCGCGCGGGTTCTGCTGGCGCATTCCGAGATGCATCCAGTACCGCTGATCCATACCATCACGGCGCCCGCGGTGACGCGCGATCTGCTGCCCTACATTCCCCCGGATGCTTGCCCAAACCTGTATCGATGGCTGTGGCAAGGCAGCGCCGCGGTGCTGGCGCTGTTCGCCACCGCGCTTCCGCGCGAAACCCAACCGAACCTCAGCCCACCCCGCCTGGAGTTGGAAGAACTGATCGGGCGCGCGGTAGAAAGTGGTGATGCGCACACGATCAAGCTGACCGCGGCCTGTCTACGCGAAGATCGAATTCACCCCGACCCGGTTTACCGGGCGGTGCTCGAAGCGGTCATCGAACGTACCGGCGCGTAAGTCCGGCCCCGTCGGCCAGCGAACCACTCACGGCAGATAATGGTACGAATCGCCGAACAGCTCATATACCGCCGTAAGAGCCACCTATAGTAGGCCCAAACCTCAGGCGCACCACGGACGGGAGAAGCAGTTAGCTCCCGGGAACAACGAAATCTGGGCGAGGTTATTGCGCACCGATTTCCGGCGCCGGCGGGTGGAAGCAATTGACCCCCAGGTTGTTTATCACCGCCCAGCTCTCACCTCCGATAAAGCCCATCAGCCAAAGTTTGCGCCACGTGCGAGGCAGCACTTCGGCCACTGCCATCACGACCGCGGTATTGAACGCCAGCCCTAAAGCATAATCGGTTGTGCTAGGATATTTGGTACCCCACACCCCGGTTACCAGCGGGTCGCCCTCCGAACAGCCAGCGGCGGTATTGCGGGTGGAAGTGATTCCGTCGCCTATGCTGAGGGCAGCGAAGGCCAGCGCTTCGCCTGTCTCAAGCTTGTCCCAGGATGGAAAGAAATGGCGCTGGTCCAGGTTTAGCGCGCAGCCCGAGACCACTAGAGCGAGCACTCCCAGCGCGACCAAACGCATCGACCGTACCCCCTTGCGCCGGCGACCATGACTGGCCGGTCCTGCTCAGAGGTAGCGAGTTTCCGCGGCGCTCAACGACCGAAGCTGTCGTACGCCTGCGCTCGAACTGTCACGAAGTGGGAACGCTCGCGGGGTCAGGTGGTTACGCCCCATCAGTGCGGGAAGGGCTTTTACTTGCCCTTTGCGCGCCTGGGTGTATATAGAACGTTCGCTCGACCCTCGCCTTCATCAAAGCGTCAGCGCGATGGGACCATCGAAAATACACTGAAGACAACTTGGTCGGGGGGAAGCCATTGCACGGCGGGCGCGCGGCGGCTGCACCCTCACCCGCGCGTCACGCTGGTTGCCTAAAACCACAAACGGCACGCCGCGATCGCCACCGCCCTGCGTGCGAGTTATTTTCGAATCAAGCTTAGGATCAACCTACCATCAATTGCTGACGGACTGTGAAAAGGTCAATTTCTAGATCCAATCCCTGGACCGGGGGGCGGGCGTAAAACCAGGTGATTCCAGCTCGTCCCGCCTTACCCATGCTGGGCAGCAGAAGGGTGGGCAGCAAGGGATGGATATCGGCGGTGGTGTACAGATTGATGCTGGTGACGGTACCCCAATTCATTTCCAACTCGCTCAGCCGTTTCTCTAAAACTTCCAGCACGCACTGGGCCTTAAGTCGCATCCCGGCGGGCGAGACGTCGCCCGCCGCCACGATCTGGCGACCGGCGGCCGAGCGCGCCTGCACCTCGGGCGTGCCGGAAACCACAAAGGTTGGAGCGGCGTGGCTGGCCGGCACGGTATAAAAGAACCCTGCCAGACAAGGGCGTTCGGGCGGATCGACCTCCAGTGCAACGTTGGTGCGAGCTACCGGATTGGCCCCTTCCACCTCCAATCCCCAGGCGCGCAACCCTTCGATGTAGGGCCGATTGAACTCGTCAAAGCCCTGCGAGGTAAGCGGCTTGGGAAGACGTAGATGGACCCCGCACAGCGCCGTGCGCGGGCGCGAGGCTGCCTGCAGACACTGATCTACCAGCGCGAAACCTGGGTCCAGCGGGGTCAGTTCACGCATTCGGGCATGAATAATCTCGAAGCCGGGATCCGCGATCACCGCGGAGGAAAACGGCGCGATCCCCGGCACGAAGCGGTAGTTACCACGTGGATTGCTGATCAGCATAGCAGCGATCACCTTCGCGAAAGCTTAACCGCTTCTTTTGCATTCGCTAACGCGGATTTCAAGCCATCACTCGATCATCGAAGGTAGATATAGCGATTGGTGGCCCGGTCCACCGGACTTATCTCTGGCAACTCGTAGGTAGCCGATCCCCCAGCCAGAATTTCGCCGCCACCCCCTCCGTCTGCGCCCCGATACTCAAACTAATCTCGATCATGATCATGGCATGGAATCGGAGCGGTGGTTTGAAGATTTTTGCGCGCCTCACAACGCAAGCTTTCGTCGCACAGCCCTGCGGGGTGAACGGAGGGGGAATG
The DNA here is from genome assembly GCA_035294265.1 of Candidatus Binataceae bacterium. Lineage (NCBI taxonomy): Bacteria > Candidatus Binatota > Binatia (SeqCode) > Binatales (SeqCode) > Binataceae (SeqCode) > Binataceae bacterium (SeqCode). Next base: position 122,741 of record DATGLK010000095.1, on the reverse strand, counting down.
TACGCTGGCACAAACCGCCTGGTCGGCCGCCATAGCGGGGCAGCGGGCGCGATGAAAGCTAGATGGGCAGCCATTTTTTCGGATGGCGGCGTTGGTGACCCGCGACGGCAACCTGGTGTTGGCCAAGGCAATCGCGCCTGCGAGCACCGCGTCCTCGGCGAGGACGTCTTGGAATTTGTCGAGGTGAGATGAGGTCTGCCGCGCGCCCTACGCGCGCGGCAGAGCGGATAAAGAATCAAGCCCGGTAGGCCTTGGCCAACGCCTGTTGGCGGGCCTTAATCTCGGCAGGCAAAGTGGGACCGAGTTTGGCAAAAAACTCGGCCTGCGATTTGGCCTCCACGCTCCATTCGCTGGCGTCCAGTGCCATCGCCGCGGCCAACCGCTGCGAAGTCAGCTCCAAGCCCTGCAAATTGATGTCACCCGGATGCGGTAGCACTCCCACCGCGGTCTCCTGCGCCCCGAGCTTGCCGTTGACGCGCTGGATCATCCAGTCCAGGACGCGCAGATTCTCGCCGTAGCCGGGCCAGAGAAAAGCGCCCTCGCGGTCGCGGCGAAACCAATTGACCATAAAGATCTTGGGCGGCTGACTCAGGCGTTTGCCGATCGACAACCAATGCTGGAAATAGTCGCAGATGTTGTAGCCGCAAAATGGCAGCATCGCCATCGGATCGCGCCGCACCACGCCCACCTTGCCGGTGGCCGCGGCGGTGGTCTCCGAACCCATCGTGGCGCCCAGATAGACCCCGTGGCTCCAATCGAAGGCCTCGGTCACCAAAGGAATAGTGGTGGCGCGCCGGCCACCGAAGATGATCGCCGAGATCGGCACTCCCTGGCCATCGTTGACGTGCGGCGAAAGCACCGGGTTGTTGTTCATCGGGGTGGTGAAGCGGCTATTGGGATGAGCCGCCGGATAGCCGGCCTCGGGGGTCCAGGGTCGGCCTTGCCAATCGATCATTCCCGCGCTGGGCGCCGCGCCGCAGCCTTCCCACCATACGTCGCCCTGAGCGGTAAGCGCGACGTTGGTAAAAATGGTATCGTGCTCCACCGAGCGCATCGCATTGGGATTGGTCTGAGCATTGGTTCCCGGCGCAACTCCGAAGTAACCGAACTCCGGATTGACCGCCCACAGCCGACCATCGGCGCCAATGCGCAGCCAGGCAATGTCGTCGCCCACCGTAAACACCTTCCAGCCCGGCATCGAGGCCGGCGGCGTCAGCATCGCCAGGTTGGTTTTGCCGCAGGCGCTGGGGAAGGCGGCCGCAACATAGGTGGTTTGGCCGGCGGGGTTCTGCAAGCCCACGATCAGCATATGCTCGGCCAACCAACCTTCCTCGCGCGCCAGCCAGCTTGCGATGCGCAGGGACAAACATTTTTTGCTAAGCAGGGCATTGCCGCCGTATCCACTGCCCACCGACCATACTGCGTCGTCTTGGGGAAAATGGCAGATCAGGCGGCGCTCGGGGTTGAGATCCAGGGTGCAATGCAGGCCACGATGGAAGCCGCCGTCCTTCATCGCCTCCATCGCGACTTTGCCCATCCGGGTCATGATCCGCATGTTGAGCACGACATAAATGCTGTCAGTCAGCTCGACACCCACCCGTGAGAAAGGCGAGCCCAGCGGTCCCATCACATAGGGCACTACGTACAGGGTGCGCCCGCGCATCGAATCCTTAAGCCACCCCGCCAATTTCCGATAAGTGTCCGCCGGCGCCGACCAGTTGTTGGTGGGACCAGCCTGCTCGCGAGTGGGCGTGCAAATGAAGGTGGCATCCTCGGTGCGCGCTACGTCATTAGGATTGGAGCGATGCAAGAAGCATCCGGGACGCAGCTTTTCATTGAGCCGCAGCAGGATACCCTCGCGCAGTGCTTGCGCGGTCAGCCGGGCGGCCTCCTGTTCACTGCCGTCGCACCAGACGACCGCATCGGGCCGAGTCAGCCGCGCGACTTCTTCCACCCACGCGTTGAGCGAAGTACCAGGAATGGCCGCAGCCGGAATATCACTCATAATAATGAGACTCCAATTTAAGCATGCGCTGGAAATAGGGTCCGTTCCGCTTGGCAAAGGGACTCAAAGATCGCCTCCCGGGTGGGCGCTTCGTTGAGCGCCCGTACCGCTTCCTCGCGCGCCAGCATCTGTGCCAGCTTGGCTAGCCAGGGAATGTATAACTCGTCAAATTTCAAGCCAAGGGCGAAGAATAAGCGGGTCGGCCTGCCGTCCAGGGCATCGAAATCGATTCCTTGCGGCGCACGCCCCAAGATCATGAAAGGGCGCACCACCTGCTCGGGATGGCGATAGAGACTGTGCAGGAAGGCGACTCCGTTGCCGATCGCACTGGGCAGGATGTTCTCGCGCTCGATCAAGGCCCCCGCAAACCAGTTGCGATCGCGCACCAATCCCAGCTCCTGAGCGCGCGCTGCCAGCTCTTCGATCACGCCAAACTTGGTGCGCGCCTTAAGCTGAGCGATTATCTGCTCGGGCTGAAAACAACTGGCCAGATCAAGCATCCGCCGCGGCACGGGGGCGTCGGAGCGCAACTCGACTTGGCGCGGCGCCACCCCCAGCATCTGGTCATCCAGCCAAGCATCCAGCATGACCTTGCGAAAGCGCCACTGGTTGCCGATCTTGACTCCCGGCAAGCTACCCTCGCCCACCAACTTCAACACCGTCCGCTCGTTGAGGCTCAGGTAGGCGGCCACTTGGCGCACCGTCATCAAGCGGTCGCCGGTGGCCAAAGCTGTCGTGCTAGCAGTCATGCTCTTACCTGTCTAAAGTACCCTCGATTACCGATTCTTACAATAAAGTACTCAGCTTGCGTGCGGCAGCCAAGTTTTTACCCCCCGCCAGTCTGGACAAAGATGGGCGCCTCCATCAGGTTAGGGAATTGCGTCCCACCGAAGGCAGGAGGATGACCTGATGCACCATCAGCGTTACGAATACTCCCCCATCTTCAAGCGCGCTCCGTTGCATTGGCCCAACCAGGCACGGCTGGCGGTGTGGGTAATTTCGAACATCGAGTATCACGAATTCGACGGCACCGGCGTGGGCATCAGTCCGCAGCGCGCGCTGCCCGACATCCCCAACTACGCCTGGCGCGATTATTCGCTGCGCGTGGGCGTGTGGCGCTTCATGGACATGATGGACCGGCTGGGGCTGCGCGCCACGGTCGCGCTCAATGCCAAGGTCTGCGAGTACTGTCCCGAGGTGATCGAGGAAGGGCGCCGGCGCCAGTGGGAGTTCATGGGACATGGGCTAACCAACTCGCAACTGCTGGTGGGGATGGAACCGGCTCAAGAAGCGGAGCTGATCGCCACCACCGTGAGCACGATTGCCAAGGCCAGCGGCCAGACGCCAAGAGGCTGGTTGTGTCCGGGGCTGGCCGAGACCCCCAATACGCCCGATCTGCTGGCAGCTAACGGGATTAGCTATGTCTGCGATTGGTGCAATGACGACCAGCCCTATCCGATGCGGGTCAAGAGCGGGCGCCTAATTTCGGTCCCCTATACCCTGGAACTCAACGACATCGGCTTCTTCCTGGGACGCGGCGGCACACCCGAAGATTTTCGCGACGCAATCTGCAGCCAATTCGATGTGCTATACGACGAGGGCGCGCACAGTGGGCGGGTGATGGCAATCGCGCTGCATCCCTTCATCACCGGCATCCCCTACCGTCACAAGCGGCTGGAGGAGGCGCTCGCCTACATTACGCGCCGGCGCGACGTGTGGCTGACCACCGGCGGCGAAATTGCCGACTGGTATTATAAAAACTACTATAAGTAGGCTCGCGATCGCGGGCCGGGAGTAGCGTCGTGGCGCAGCAAGACACATCCGATCCCAGCCAGGCCATACCCGGCGGCAACACAGTTCTGGTGGAGTTCGAGGAGCGCGTGGCCTGGGTCAAGATGAATCGGCCTGCCAAACGCAACGCGATCAATCCTACCCTGTCGGCCGAGATGCTCGCGGTGCTCGACGCGCTGGAGGCCGATCCGCGCTGCGGGGTGCTGATCCTAACCGGCATCGGCGAGGCTTACAGCGCCGGCATGGATCTGCAGGAATTCTTTCGCGCCACGGATGGGCTCCCGGCCGAGGAGCGCGTGCGTTATACCCGCGCCTCGGCGCAATGGCAATGGCGGCGGTTGAGCTACTTCATGAAGCCGACCATAGCGATGGTCAACGGTTGGTGCTTTGGCGGTGCCTTCAACAACCTGATCGCCTGCGATCTGGCAATCGCCGCCGAGGATGCCAAGTTCGGCCTGTCCGAGATCAACTGGGGGATTATTCCCGCCGGCAACGTGCTCAAGTCAGTAATGAGCGTGATGGGCCAGCGCGACGCCCTGTACTACACCATGACCGGCGAGACCTTTGACGGGGTCAAGGCCGCCGCAATGGGGTTGGTCAACGAGGCCGTCCCGGCAAGCCGCCTGCGCCAGCGCACACTGGAATTGGCTAAGGTCCTGTTGAGCAAAAATCCCACCGCCCTGCGCACTGCCAAACACGCCTGCCGGCGGGTGCGCGATTTGTCCTGGGATGACGCCGAAGACTACCTGAGCGCCAAGCTGGATCAGTCGCGCTTCCTGGACCCCGAGCGCGGTCGCGAGCAGGGTCTCAAGCAGTTTCTGGACGATAAGACCTACCGACCCGGCTTGCGCGGCTACGAGCGCAAGAGTTAGCCGCGCCTGCCGACAGAGCGTGCTATGGATTTTGATTTCACCCAGGAACAACGCCTGCTGCGCGACAGCGTGCGTAAGCTGCTGGAGCGCCACGCCCCGCCAGAATATATCCGCCGGCTCGACCGCGACCAGGCCTATCCCAACGAACTCTACGCGGCTTGGGTCGAAGCCGGCTTGTTGCGTCTGCCCTTTCCCGAGGAATACGGCGGCCTGGGCGGCAACGCGCTCGACATGGTGATCGTCTCCGAAGAACTGGCGCACGCCAGCGCCGACCTGGCGATGGCTTACGGCGGCAGCGTGTTTTGCGGACTCAACCTGGTACGCAAGGCCAGTCCTGAGCAGCGACATCGATGGCTGCCCAAGCTGTTGGCGGGCGAGATCAAGATGTCAATCTCGATGTCCGAGGCCGACGCCGGCTCCGATGTGGGAGCGCTGCGCACGCAGGCGGTGCGCCAGGGGCAGGATTGGGTGATAAACGGCCGCAAGCTGTGGTCCACCGGCGCCGGCGCTCCCAACAACGTGATCAATGTGTACGCCCGCACCGATCCCGCCGCCCATTATCGCAACGGCCTCTCTCTGTTCCTGGTCGATAACGACAGCCCCGGGCTGAAGCTGCGCAAGCTTGACATGCTGGGACGGCGCTGCGTGGGCACCTACGAAGTCGAGTTCGACGACGTGCGGGTGGGCGCCGATCGCCTGGTGGGCGGCGAGAACAAGGGCTGGGAGTGCATGCTTTCGGGCCTGCAAATAGAGCGCGTCACATCAGCGGCAGGATGCTGCGGGGCGGCCCAGGCGATCGTCGATCTGGCGCTGCAATACGCCAAGGAACGGCGCCAATTCGGCCGCCCGATCGGCACCTTCCAGGCCATCGCCCACATGCTGGCCGACATGCAGACCGAAGTCGAAGCCGCACGCAGCCTGATGTGGCGCGCGGCCTGGATGGTGGCGCGGGGACACGACGCGCTGCGCGAAATTTCAATGGCCAAGCTGCTCAGTTCGGAGACCTACGCCAAGGTCGCTAACCTGGGGATGCAGATAATGGGAGCCAACGGCTACAGTATGGAGTTCGACATGCAGCGCATGTTTCGCGACTCGCGCGCCGCCACCATCGCGGCGGGCAGCTCGCAGATGCAGCGCAATCTGATTGCCAACCTAATGGGCATCAAGGTCCAGTAGGCACGGGCCTAAGTAAGCGCAGATTATCCCCGGCAGATTTCGCCCAAGCTCCCGAAAATCCGCCAGTTTGAACATCCGTTCGGCCCCGCAACAGGCTACGCAACCTATCAGCAACGCGTCATGAATTATCGCGCCCACCCTGCTTGTCTTATGGCGACAAAGGAAGCGCCGCGGACGGCGCTAGCGAGTAGAGTCGGGCAGATGTCAGGAAAATTGCTCGACTACGGTGGCGATGCCCTGGCCCATCCCGATGCACATCGTGGCCAGCCCCAGCCGCGCCCCGCGCCGGCGCATCTCGTGCACCAGCGTCACCATCAAGCGAGCGCCCGAGGCGCCCAGCGGATGGCCCAAGGCGATCGCGCCCCCGTTGACGTTGAGCCGCTCTTCGGCAATCCCAAGGTCGGTGTTGCAGGCTAGCACCTGGGCCGCGAAAGCCTCGTTGATTTCCACTAAGTCGCAGTCGTCAATTTTGATTCCCGCTCGCTGCAGCGCCTTGTGGCTGGCCGGCACCGGCCCCCAGCCCATCAACTCGGGTCGCACTCCGGCCACGGCAGTGGCGCGGATGGTTGCCATTGGTGACAACCCCAGGGCGCGGGCGCGCCGGGCGCTCATCAGGAGCAGGGCCGCGGCACCGTCGCTGATTTGCGAGGAGCTGCCCGCCGTCACTTGGCCGTCGGGCTTGAAGGCGGGGGCGAGCGCGGCCAGCTTTTCCAGGCTGGTATCTGCGCGAGGTCCTTGATCGATCTCGGCTCGCGCCGCACCGGGCAGTTCGACCGCGACGATCTCTTCGCGGAAACGCTCGCGCGCAGCCACCGCCCGTTGATGGGAACGCAGGGAAAAGGCATCGGCAGCGGCGCGCTCGATATGATACTGGGCGGCCAGCCGTTCCGCGGTCAGCCCCATCGAGAACATGTCCTGAGGAAAGCGCTCCAGCAAGCGCATGTTGGGACTCAGCCCAGCGCCCATCGGCACGCGCGTCATATGCTCGACGCCGCCGGCGATTGCGCACTCGCCGGCGCCGCTCATGATCGCCAGGGCGGCAAAATTGAGCGCCTGCAAACCGGAGCCGCATTGGCGATCCACGGTGGTCCCGGCTACCGCGACCGGCAACTCGGCCAACAGCGCGCTCATCCGGCCCAAGTCGAAGCCCTGTTCTCCCGACTGATTAGCGCATCCCCACACCACGTCTTCGATTTCGGCCGGGTCCAGGCGTGGATTGCGTCCCAACAGCGCGCGGATACACGCCGCGCTCAAGTCGTCGGCGCGTAGCGCCGCGTAGTAGCTGCGATCTTTACCGGCGCGTGCAAGCGGCGTCCGTATCCCATCGACGATCACTACCTCGTTCATGGGCTGCCTCCTTGCCGCCTAAAACGGCGCCGCTGGATTAGATAATTTTGCGCGCCCGCAACAGCTCCAGCCGCCCCGCGTCGTATCCCAGCAATTCGTGCAACACGTGATCGGTATGCTCGCCCAACCCCGGAGCACGGGTATTGGGCGAAGCGGTATCGCCCACGGTTTTGAGCGGCGAGCCCGGCACCAGCAGACCGGGGTAAGTGGGATGATCCGCGTGCAGGACCATTCGCCGTTCCTGCAGATGGGGATTGGCCGCGACTTCGGCCACGGTGGCCACCGGCGCGCTGGGAATCTTGGCCTGCGCCAACAGCGTCAGCCAATGAGCACGCGGCTGAGGACGAAACCACTCGTTGAGAATCTCCGCTAGCACCTTGTGATTACGCGTACGCGCGCCATTGTCGATAAAGCGCGGATCCTGCGCCAGATTAGGCAACCCAATGGTGGCGCAGAGTTGGCGCCAGAGCTGATCGTTGCCCGCCGCGATGACGAAATAGCCATCGGCGGCGGAAAATTCCTGAAACGGCGTAATCGAGGGATGGCGGCTGCCGATCGGCCCCGGAACTTCGCCGGTCGCTGAATAAATCCCCAGCGCGGTCTCCAGAAACGCCACTTGACAGTCGAGCATCGCAATATCCAGGTGGCGGCCGCGGCCGGTCTGATCGCGCACCCGTAACGCGCCCAGAATACCTATCACACCGTAGAGCGCCGCCACCATGTCGCCGATCGAAATTCCGCAGCGCAAGGGCGCCCCGCCTTCCGGACCAGTCAGGCTCATCGTGCCACCCAGCGCCTGCGCCACGATATCGTAAGCGGGCGCGGTTGAGAGCGGTCCGGATTGGCCGAAGCCCGAAATCGAGCACAGGATGATTCCGGCGTTGGCACGCTCCAACTCCGTGTAACCCACCCCGAAGCGCTCCATCGTACCGGGCGAAAAATTCTCTACGACCACGTCGGCTCGCGCCGCCAAAGCGAGCAGGATTTCCACCCCCTCGGGCTGGCGCAGGTCCAGGGTAATGCCGAGCTTGCCGCGATTGATGGAGTAATAGTAGGCGGAATCGTGGGAGTGAGGAATTTGGGGTGGAAAGCGGCGAGCATCATCGCCACTTACGGGCAGCTCGATCTTGATTACTTCGGCACCCAAATCGGCCAAATGCATGGCGCAAAAAGGGCCAGCCAACACCCGCGACAAATCGAGCACGCGGATTCCCGAAAGCGGTTTATGTCCCAACATTTGCTCTGTCTTTTGTGGGCGCGGTTTGCGCCCCTTTTTGACTATATGGGCGGCCCGGGCGCCGAATCAACGGCGCGGATTGGCGCGCGCGCGCATCGCTTCAGCCGGTGTCATTATAAGACGTGGTTCCTGCGCCGCTTCCTCCTGCTGGTCGGTCAGGGCGGCGCCCAGCGCGTGACGAACCAATTTCAGAAAGAAGGCATCTTGTGAATGCGATCGTTCGCGTAGCCGAGCGGCCGCGCTGGCCAAAATCGAAGCGCTGGCCTGCTCGCCGCGCCGTGCCCGCCGATAGGCGAGGTTCTCGAGCCGCCGCAGCAGGCGGCGATGGGGCTCGCCTTCACCGAGCGAGGCCAGCGCGCCGGCTACGACCACTTCGATGCGTTCCTGCTGCTGAAAACGGTTGAGCACAAGCGGGCTCTGGCGGATTTCCTCAACCTCGGCCACGAACGGACTCATCGCTTCCTTGGTCAGTAACAAGCCCACCAGCTCGGGGTGCTGCTCCAATAGCTGCGGAGCCGGCGCCTGAGCGAGCGTGGCCGCGAACTCGCGGTAAATCGGGTGCTCGAACTGTGCCGGCGGCGCCGCCTCAATCAGCTCCGCGCGCAGGACCAGATAATTGCCCACTTCGCGGCGCTTATCCTCGGGGGTACGGCGATAGGCCTCGGCCAAAATGAAATCGGCCAAGCTCCAGTCCGCCTCGACCATCGGTTCGGGCATCGCGCCGTTGAGCTTGGCTAGTTGCGCCCGCATCTCGCGCCGTGATTCATGCTCGGCGCGAATCAGGGTTAAGCCCACGCTTTCCGAAACCGCGCCCCACATGCAGGCCATCCCACCGGTGGCGCGCCCCTTAGCCATCCAGACCAGTTGCTCGCCCTGAGGATCGATTTGAGAGATCCACGCGCTGCACTCGCCCGCAATGGCGCCGGCCACCGGCTGCTGCGGAGCCTTGTCAACCGCTACTCCCTTTTGCCGCAGGCGGAAGAGCGCCCGGCGAATCTCGCGCCGTTGCGCGCCGGCCGTCGACGCCTCCATCTCAAACAACAACTCGGCAGCCTCGGGCTGCGCGATTGCTCCAGCCGCGTCGGCCAGCTCGGCAATCGGGCTCTGGCCGGCATTCCACAGCTCACGTAGCCGTGCCAGCGCGGCGCGCGGCTCAGCCGGCAGATCCAGCTCCGTTCGGCTTTGTGCGGCGCCCGGATGTTTAGCCATCGCAATGCTCCGTAAGCGCGCACGTTAAATTCAAGCAATCCAACGAGTCAAGCTGTCCCGCTGACAGCGCCAGAGCTCACGTTCATCAGCAATTCTTAGATGGCCGCCCTGCGCACCCAGCGCTGTTGGTCACGGGCGCACCCCGGTTGAGGAAACCGCGGTCGCGTCGATCGCGCGCAGGCGGCCCCACTCGGTAGCTGGAGCTTAAGCGTCATTGGGAAACCTCGGGGCTATTTCAATTGGCGAAGCAGCCTGTCGGAGCGCGCGCCCGCGCATGCTACAATTCCGTCCGTCTTGAGCGATAACGTAATTGTTTTGCGCCCCTCGCCCGCGCCCAACGCGGCGAGCAAATATGCCGAAGTGCTCAATCCGGCGCAACTGGCCGCCGCGATGCATCGTGAGGGGCCGTTGCTGGTGGTGGCGGGGGCCGGATCGGGCAAGACTCGCACGCTGATCTATCGCCTCGCTCATCTGATCGAAAGCGGCGTGCCCGCAGGCGCGATTCTGTTGTTGACCTTCACTCGGCGTGCGGCGCAGGAGATGCTGCGGCGGGCCGAGCTGCTGGTGGGCCAGAGCGCACGCGCCGTTGCCGGTGGCACCTTTCATTCCTTCGCCAACCTGACCCTGCGCCGCCACGGCGGCGCGCTGGGGCTCAACTCCAACTTCACCATCCTGGACCGCGGCGACATGGAAGACGTCATAAACCTGCTGCGCACCCGGATGGGGCTGGCGGCGCGCGAGCGGCGCTTCCCCAAAAAAAGCGCGCTTGCCGAAATCATCAGCATGGCGCGCAACAAGGCGCGCGAGCTACGCGAAGAAGTCGAGGCGGACTACCCCTTTCTAATCGATCAGCTCGACGAGATCACGGCGCTCGCGCAAGCCTACGATCGCTACAAGCGCGAGCGCGGTCTGCTGGATTACGACGACCTGCTCTATCGCCTGGCCGAGCTGCTGGAGCACCATCCCGAACGCCAGCAGCAGCTTTCGCGCGCCTGTCGCTACATAATGGTGGACGAGTACCAGGACACCAATCCGATTCAGGCCCGGCTGGTACGTTTGCTGGCGGCCAGCCACGACAACGTGATGGCGGTGGGCGACGACGCGCAGTCGATCTATTCCTTCCGCGGCGCCAACTTTCGCAACATCATGGATTTCCCCAAGCTTTTTCCCGGCACTCGCATCATCAAACTCGAAGAAAATTATCGCTCTCTGCATGGCATCCTCGATTTGGCCAACGAATTGATCGCGGGCGCCAGCGAAAAATACACCAAGGCCCTGTTCAGTCGCCGCCCCGGCGAGTTGCGCCCACTGCTAGTGCGGGCCGAGGACGAACATCTGCAATCGCGCTTTGTCGCCCAGCGTATCCTCGAATTGCGCGAACAGGGAATCAGCCTAAATGAAATCGCGGTGTTATTTCGTTCCAGTTTCCACGCCTTCGATCTGGAATTGGAGCTAGCGCGCCTGGATATCCCGTTCATCAAGCGGGGCGGCTTCAAATTCGTGGAAACCGCCCACATCAAGGACGCCTTGGCCCATCTGCGGGTAGCGGTCAATGGGGCCGATGCCGCTTCCTGGCTGCGGGTTTTGCTCTTAATCAAGGGGATCGGCCCGCGTACGGCCGAAGCGATGGTCGATCGGTTGGCTGGCGCGGCCCAACCCGAAGCGGTTTTAATGGAGCAGGCGGCGCGGGCGCGCGCCAACGGCAGCGCATTGCGCGCGCTGGCCGAGTTGCTGGGCTCCTTGCGCGCACCCGCCACCCCGCCCGCGCAACTGGCGCTGGTACTCGAATACTACCTACCCTTGATGCGCGACGCCCATCCCGACGACTACCCCAAGCGTGAGCGCGACCTGGAACATTTCTGCGCCATCGCCCAGCGCTATCGCTCGCTGCAAAGCCTGCTTGCCGACATGGCGCTGGAGCCGCCCAGCGATTCGATTGGCGACGTGCTGGCACCCGAAGCCGGAGTTGACGAGTATGTCACGCTGAGCACTATCCATTCCGCCAAAGGGTTGGAATGGCAGGTGGTGTTCATCATCTGGGCCGCCGACGGCCGCTTCCCCGCCTTACGCAGCACCGAGGACGTGCCATCGCTGGAAGAAGAACGCCGGCTGATGTACGTGGCCAGCACACGGGCGCGCGACGAGCTTTACATCAGCTATCCGGTACAGATGTTCGACCGCGCGCAAGGCTACGTGTCCGGCCAGGTCTCGCGCTTCTTGCAGGACTTGAAGCCCGAAATCTTGCCCGTAGCACGACTGGAAGAGGAATTCTGAACCCCCACTCGGTTGAATCAATGCTGCGTAGGATAGCCGCCAATCTGCTCTTAGTCGTGTTCGGTCTGGTTGTGGGCTTGGCCGTGGCCGAGGCTGCGGTGCGGATGCTAGGGCTGGGGCGGCCGGGCTTTTTCGTTTACAATCGCGCAACCGGTTGGAGCCTGCGCCCGGGCGCCAGTGGCTGGCAGAGCGAGGAGGGCCGCGCCTGGGTTGCGATCAACAACGCTGGGATGCGCGACCGCGAGCATGCTTTGCAAAAGCCACCGGGCACGCTGCGCATCGCGGTCTTGGGCGACTCCTTCACCGAAGCTCAGCAGGTGCCCCAGGCAGATACCTTCTGCGCCCTGCTCCAACCCGACTTGAAAAACTGCCCGGCGCTCCATGGACGCACGGTAGAAACCCTCAACTTCGGCTGCGATAGCTATGGCACCGGCCAGGAGTTGATGACCCTGCGCACGCAGGTGTGGCGCTACCACCCCGACGTAGTGGTGCTAGCCTTTTGCACCGGGAACGACGTGCGCAACGATTCCGCCATCCTGGAGGGTGACAAATGCCAGCCCTTCTTTACACTGGATGATGACGAGCTGGTTCCCACCGGCGATTTTTCCAACTCGGCGGTCTTTCGGGCTCAATGCGCCGCCCGCTTCGATTCGCAGGGCTCGGCTCTGCTCAACTTGCTCGGCGACGTGCGCAGCCGCCTGCGCGCGCGCTACCGGATGTGGCGAGCGGCGGCCTCTGCCCCTCACCCTATGGGCTCGGAACTGGGCCTGGACGATACCACCTACAGTCCACCCGCAACCCCGCACTGGCGCGATGCCTGGGCGGTGGCCGAGCAGGAGGTGGCGGAAATCAATCGCGAGGTCAAAGGCCACGGCGCCCGCTTCCTGCTGGTTACTTTGAGCAACGGGATACAGGTCTATCCCGACGCTGCCGTGCGCGCCGCATACATGCAGCGTATGGGCGTAGCTAATTTATTCTATCCCGAGCAGCGGCTGGCAGCGCTGGGCCAGCGCGAGGGGTTTGAGGTCCTCAACCTGGCCCCCGCGATGCAGCAGTATGCTGATCACAGCCATACCTTTCTGCACGGTTTCAGCAATACCAAGATGGGCTTCGGTCACTGGAACGAGGCTGGCCATCGACTGGCCGCCCAACTAATCGCCCAGCGTCTGTGCACAATCCTCAACGAGGCTCAAGTCAAAGCCGCGTCGCCCGCGCCCTGAACGGGTGGGCTCAGGCCAGTGTGTAGGGATAAGCGGCGCTCAGGCGCGGCAGCTCCAGGCCAAACTGCGTCAGGCGGCGCTGCATGATCGAGGCGAACAGGCCGGCCAGCTCCTGATTGTCCTTTTGCTTGAGGCCAAAGCGCAGGCAGTCGAAAGTGAAGCCCGTCCCGGGCGGGCCAAAGAAGTTGATTGCCATCGGCCACCAGCGGCGCAGCGCCTGGGCCACCGAGGGGATCCCGAAGCGATCCACCGCCTGGGTCAGTACACGAGCGCCAAAGACGTCATGTTCGGCCTCTTCCTCCAAGATTAGGTCGGCGGCGCGAGCATGCGGAGCGTAGCTGGATTCGCGATAGTTGATCCCAATCATCAGCAGCCCGGTTAGATCCAGGCTGAGGCTGCCCATCAAAAGGTCAAGGTCGCCAGCCGCCTGTTGGGCAAAGTAGCGAGGCGCATCGAAGGAGGGCGCGCGGCGCAACACAATCACCGCGCGATCGGCGTGCGCGCGATCGACCCCCAAATCGGCCAGCAAGCCGTAAATCAAGGCGGCATGCTCACCCTCTTCGCGCAGATTTTTCTCCGCCTCCGCCCGCAATTCCGGATCTTCCAGCGTACCGCTTACGCGCTGGTAGCCTTCGGCGGTGAGCTGCTCGGCGAGCGCATGCGCGGCCAGCAAGCGAATGAGAACTCTGGCGTAATGTGGTTCGATCCGGCCGAGGTCTGCCACCTCCAACGCGCGCGGTGCAAACTGTGGCTGGATGGGCATGGACGTCATCGCTCCAACGTTGGCTTATTATAGCATCCTGCCGCGTCAGCCCGACCCTTCAGAGATTTCGGCCGCGCAAGCGCTAGCTAGTCGGGCAGGATGGCGCTCTTACTTTGTGGCTGACAGCGCCGTGGCCTGGAACCCGGCCTTTCTGACCGCGCTGACCAATTGGTCTGGCTTGACGGCATCGTCCGCGATCACATCGGCGCGGGCGGTCTTGTAATCGACTTTGGCGCTTTTGACGCCCGGCACCGACTTGAGCGCGGCCGCTACTGACCCCGCGCACATCGAGCATTGCATCCCCTTGACCTGAAGCGGGCAAACTTTTTCGCCGGCCAGCGCCCGGCCGGTCATTCCGGCCATGACGATCATCACCGCCACAATCGCGATCCTGCTCGCCAAGACGAATCTTCCAGCCATAACCTCGCCTCCTTCGATTCTCAACCAGCGTAGCACAGTGTCAGGCTTAGCCGACGCCAACCGATAGTGCGTTCGACCTTCGGCGCTCCGGTTAACCAACGTATGCATAGAACCAATTGATTGCGCCCGTTGCAACTTGGCGCTGAAACCAATTTCGGGAGGCTCCGCCTAGGTCATTGCGGCTGGCCTGCCTTTGGAGGCTGGATCGGGAACGGAGGGACAGTGTTCGGTCCCGTGCGGCTTTAAATTCAGAGCGGAAATTCCAACCCACGGTCGCGAGGAGCGCTCCCGCCGCGGGCAGCCGCGCGGCTACCCCAAGCCAATTCCGCTCTCGAGTATGGTCACCGACGGACAGACTGCCCAGGTCTACCGACTCCCAAACGGTCGTCCGCCAGGCCGCCCTCCCCCGATTGGGCTTACGAACCACCACGGCAACCTCGGCTTCATCTATGCAACGCCGGACAGCATCTGCATCCAACCAGGCAAGAACCAGGTCAACGGGCGTGCTGATCCGACCTCGTGCGGCTGGGTTTCTCGACTCCGAGGGCAGCACGTAAACGGGTTACGCGTTGAAGCTCGCCAAACAACCGCCAACACTCCGTAGTCGAGTAAGGTGCGCTGCCGTTAAGTTCTGTGTTTGCTGATGGGTCAGTCCAGTGCCGCCTATGATAGCCAGAAAGTTTCTGAAGTTTTTGCCTTTAACAGGTTGCGGAAAAGCGATCTTTTCTCACTTAAAATGTTGTAACTTGGCTGCGGTCGTTGTAGGAGGAGAAGGCGGGGATGCGTGGGACGGACCGTCAGTAGTCTTCGATGTTCTGCTACATATCGGCAGAGCGGCGGGTGCCCAGGGATCATCCTTTGCGGGCGATTCGCAGCATGGTCGATGCCGCGCTGCGCGAGTTGTGACCGCGGTTCGACGAGATGTACGCGAAAGAGGGACCGCCTTCGATCGCGCCGGAGGAGCTGCTGCGTGGACTGCTTTTACAGCTGCTCTTGGCCAGGCAGGCTCGCGCACAAGGCCTGATCTCGGCCGAGCACTTCACCGTGGATGGCACTCTGATCGAGGCCTGGGCCGGGCACCAGAGCTTTCAGCGCAAGCATGGTGGGCCGACGCCTCCGCCGGACATTCCGGGTAGTCCCGGCATCGACTTCTGCGGCGAAACGGCGTTCCAATGCGACCCATCAATCGACCGCGACCCGCAAGCTCGGCTGTACAAGAAGTTTGCAGGGCAGGAAGCCAGGCTCTGCTATCTCGGCCACTTGCTAATGGAGAATCGCAACGGCCCGGTGGTGAACGCTCGGCTAACTGAGGCCGATGGTCACGCCGAACGGCGCTCGACGTTGGCAATAGTGGAGGAGATTCCCGGCTTTAGGTGCGTCGCGCTAGGAGCGGACAAGGGTTACGACGCCAAGGAGTTTTGTGCGCGAACTGCACGATCATCGGATCACACGGCACCGCAATTCGATCTGACCACGTTTGCCTCGGACGAAATTCGGCGTCGGCGGGTGCGAACACAAGCCCGCCCTCACGCTGGTTGCTCAATCGAGATTGGAGGTCCGTCTGACGTCATTTGACACTATTAGCGACGGACTCCTGTCGGCGTCCCGCGGAAGCCGCGATCGGGTTTCCCGAGGAATCACCCGCCGGCGCTTCGTTCAAGGAGTGCTCGCCGGCGGAGTGATCGCGAGCCTGGACCTGTCAAGATTGCCCGCCCTGGCACAGAAAACCGCCAGCGGGCCACCGTTGCTTTCCGGCAACAGCTTCGATCTCGTTGTCGAGCAAACCCCGGTGAATTTCACTGGTCGTCCGTCTGTTGCCACTGCGGTCAACGGTTTCGTACCGGGGCCAATACTGCGCATGCGGGAAGGCGACACGGTAACCATCTCGGTCGCGAACCACCTACCGGTCGACACGTCGATTCATTGGCACGGCTTCCGGATACCATCGGACATGGATGGCGTCCCCGGTCTAAGCTTTGCGGGAATCGCGCGAAACGAAACCTTCGTTTACCGCTTCCCAGTCAAGCAGCACGGCACCTACTGGTACCACAGCCACAGCCGCTTTCAGGAGCAAACCGGACTATACGGCGGGATCATTATAGATCCTCAGGTCGAGGATCCGATCGAGTACGACCGCGAGTACGTGATCCTGCTCTCGGACTGGACGGATGAAGACCCTGAGGCCGTCTTCAGCAATCTCAAGCAGCAGAGCGACTACTACAATTACCATCAGCGCACCGTCGGCACCTTTTTCTCCGATGTTCGCAAAGAAGGTCTCCGCGCGACGATATCAGACCGCCTGATGTGGGGCCGCATGAACATGAACCCCACGGATATTTTGGACGTGAGCGGAGCGACTTACACGTACCTGATAAACGGACAGCCGCCAGCCGCCAACTGGACGGCACTTTTTCAGCCGCGCGAGCGCGTGCGGCTGCGCTTCATCAACGGCTCCTCGATGACCATCTTTGACGTGCGGATCCCGGGCTTGCCGATGACGGTGGTGCAAACCGATGGCAATGATATCGAGCCGGTCATCGTCGACGAATTCAGAATCTCCGTCGCCGAAACGTACGACGTGATCGTGCAGCCCCCAGATGCGTCGGCCTTCACGATCTTCGCGCAGTCGGAGGATCGCACCGGCTACGCGCGCGCAACGCTGACGCCGCGACGCGGCTTGACCGCTCCGGTGCCACCAATGGATCCCCGCCCGCTGCTCACGATGGTGGACATGGGGCTGGGAAACATGTCGGGCATGGCGATGGGCGACAGGCCTAGGATGAAGATGGAGGCCAAACCACCCTCGACGCCGTCGGCAGTGGGAACAGTCAATGCTAGGCGCGACGGCTATGGGGAGGTGCCCTTCCCGCAGCCGAGCCCTAACACGACCCGTCCGTCGGTCCCGGCGATCGCTGGAAAGCCGACACCGCCCAAGCCAATTACGCTGCGTGAGGGTCCACAAGTGGACAACGTCGCGATGAGGCCGACGGAGCGGCTCGCCGAGCCTGGGAACGGACTGGATGACAACGGTCGTCGCGTACTGACCTATGCTGACTTGCGCGCCCGTTACCGCGGGACCGATCTGCGGCCCCCCAATCGCGAGATCGAGCTGCATCTAACCGGCAACATGGAACGGTTCATCTGGGGGTTCAACGGCGAGAAATTCTCCAGCGCCGAGCCGATCAGGTTGAAGCTGGGAGAACGGGTACGCATCATCCTCGTAAACGACACCATGATGGAGCATCCGATCCATCTCCACGGGCTCTGGAGTGAGCTGGAAAACGGCAACGGCGAGTGGCGCCCTTACAAACACACGATCAATGTCAAGCCGGGCGAACGGCTTAGCTATTTGGTCAGCGCCGACACGCCGGGTAAGTGGGCTTATCACTGCCACCTGCTCTATCACATGGAGGCTGGCATGTTCCGCACGGTGATCGTGTCATGAGGACGACGACAGCCGGGCGAGAGAGCACCGCGGAATTCGATTCGGCTTCGGCATCTGCCTTGATGCTCATCCTCGTCCTTGTCGGTTTGATTGCTTTAGCGCCTTCGGTCACGAATGCGCAATCGACCGCCACAACCACTCAAAATTCCGGCGTTACAAGTCCGGAAGAAGAGGAACCTCCGGTGATGGACAATCAGATTTTCGGACATATCCTCTTCGATCAGCTCGAAGGGCGCACTAACGGTCCAGACAATGAATTTCGTTGGGATGGCGAGGGTTGGATCGGGACGGACATGAACAAACTGTGGTTCAAATCCGAAGGCTTTGCTGAACACGGCGTAGCCACCGATGGCGACACCGAGGCGCTCTATGACCGACCGATACCCTATCTCAGATACTTCGATTTCCAGGCCGGAGTTCGTTACGACCTTGACTCAAATCCTGGAATGACGTGGGGCGCGGTCGGAATCGAGGGACTGGCTCCGTATTTTTTCGAATTCGCGCCGACCTTCTACTTCAGCGACCGGGGCCGCTTCGCCGGAAAAGTCACCGGATGGTACGACCTGCTGCTCACCAATCGGCTGATTATGCAGCCCGAGTTCGAAGTCAATTTCTACAACACAAATGATCCGAGTCGCGGTATCGGTTCGGGGCTCTCGGATCTCGATACGGGAGTGCGCATCCGTTACGAAATTAGCCGCAAGTTCGCGCCCTACATCGGCTTCGCTTACACCCAGACATTCGGCGAGACTGCTCGGTTTACGCGCGAAGAAGGCGGAATCGTCAACGATCCTCGCTTCATCTTCGGCACACGCGTTTGGTATTAGAGAGCCTCTCTCCAATACGACATTTTATTGCAGAAATCCTCACTACAGACGGAGTCGCGGTTTTAATCAGCGCCATCGTATGGATCGCGGTGATGCCACGTCTTGACTGGGGCGCGGATTAGAAGCGTCGTGTTCAGGCCTTCGGCTTTTCGCTGAACGAGATCAAGAACTTCGGGAGCTACAACCAGATTCGAAACTCGAAGCAAGCCCGTGCGGGCGCAAGCCGAGGAAAAGATCAGAAGCCTCGACGAAAAAATAGAAGCTGGCTACGAAGAAGACTCTAACGCGCCTGATGGCGACTTGTGCGAAGGGCGGTACGATCGATACGTTTCCGATTCTGGATGGTCTCGAACTGGAAGACCGGCCAGCAGGCAAACCCAGCTAGGAGCATGGACGGCGCAAAGGACGCGTGGCGAGCGAACTGATGGAACCTTTATCGGAAGGGGGGTCAGGGCAACGAGAGGTTCAAGCGCAGGCAGACAAACACAGCATAGTCCGGCGACGGAGCGCTGCCGTTGGGGGCTTCGAGCGCCGGCAGTTGTGCCGCGGCCTTCAACGCGTAGCGCTCGGTAACATACTGGACTCCTGGATCCAAAAACCAGAGCAAACCGCCGGAATCCGGATCGGCGCGTCCGTTGACCCGGTTCTTACCTTGTCCGAAGAAGTTGCTGTCGAGCGTCGCGTAGATGAAGCCTGGGTTGCCGGCTCCGATTTGAAAGGGCCACAGACGGTACTGAACTGATCCGTCGGCGAACACTTGGTTACCGAAACGGAAGTGTCCAGCCGTGGTGTTAATGCGATAGCCGGCGTCCGCATCGAACTCCCAATCCAGCGTCTGCCAGACGAGCGTCAGGCCGAACAACGGATCCCACGTTCCCGATCCCGGCTGGAGCGGGCGCGGAATTTTGCTGAACCCTGTATCGCTTATCACCGTGGGCGTTTTGAGGCCCGCGATAGGCGCGATGCGGAGTGCGGATTCCGCGTGCTCGAAGCCGATCAGCGTATACCGCGCCAGGAACAGCGTGTCGCCGAAGCCGTTAGATCCGGAGCTCGTATGAGTCCCGTTGGACGCGGTTTGAGCGAGTGACTTGTGCACGAACCACGGTATCAGCGCGAACAGTTGGAGCTTCGGCGTAACGCCGTATCCGATATCGAGGGTCTCGCCCAGCGAAAACCCATGTCCCTGTTGGATGGCGGAATTCGCAGTAGCACCAGCCGGGTTGGTGATGTCCAATAGGAACAAACCCCCGATGGTAACCGGAAGCGTGGTGAAGAACGTAATTGGTCCGGCGGTCGCAAGGGGCGGTCCCGCCGCAGCCAGTGGCGCAAACCAAACCGTAATGGTCGCTAGAATTGCGAGAGTTCGAGCGACGCCATGAACAATCTGTAGCAGGTGAATCCGACGCGGCCCGTGAACGCCGTGGATCAATGGTCCTTTCACCCGTGAGGTCCAGCGTAAGCGCGAGCTAAGGTTAGGATGCCGACCGCGAACACCACGGCGCTGAAGTAGAGCCGAGCATGCCGCTCGGAAGGCAAGCGTTGCGCGAGCCGCGGTCCGAGCTGGCCGCCCAAGACCACGGCTGGCGCGGCCCACAACATGATGACGCCAAGCTGCGGCAGATCGCGGCGAAGATCGCTAACGAAGCTGGGTCTTAGGCGGCCGATGGTTGCGGCAAGGCTTGTGAAGAATATGATCATCACCAGCGAGCCGATTGCCATTGCTGGCGCGCGGATGGAGCGATGACGCATTACGACCGGCATGGCGAGAATTCCGACCCCAATCGAGATTAGTCCCGTGAGTCCGCCGCCTATGAGCGCAAACGGATACGAAATGGATTGGCGGCGCTCCACCGGGACAAGGCCGCGCAGCGTGAGCGTGGCGATCGTTGCGCCGTAGACGAGCAGGAAAACGCCGAACAGGCCGACCAAGAGTTTCTCGTTGACGAGTCCCGCGAGCCATCCGCCGAGCAGCGCGGCGGGCAGGCTCGCGGCCAGATAGCGGCGAACTAAGGGACCGTCGTAGCTGTGGTCCCGCCAGTTCCGGTAAACGCCGCTGCCGAAGCCAAACAGCATCGTAAGGAGCCCGAGCCAGAAAGCGATCGGAACACTGAGCCGAAGCCAGAGCAGATAGACCGGCACCCATAGGCTGGCGCCGGACACCCCGGCCGACATTGCGAGCGCCGCGATAATGATGCCTATAGGTAGCAGGAACCAGAAGTGTAACAAGGCAGGGCTCATCATTGCAGCGAAAACGTGCTCGGAAGGTCGCGGCTGAATCGTGTTACTCGGATACTGTGTTTTCTGTCTGGTCCTGGTCCGAAGCAGGCCATCGCGCAACCAACGCGCGAGCATTGCACTGATGTGTCTTACCGCGCCGGCTCCCAACAATGGCGCAACAGCTTCGTAGACAGCTCCAAAGGCTGCCTCTTCCCGGACTAGGCCCGGGCGCTATCCGTTCGACCGATTCGATTCCAAACGCCGGCGATACACTTCGTTATCATCCCGCCAGACCAGAATCGTCATCCGGCGCCTTTCCGGGATTGCGGTCTGTTTGCCCTTGCCTGTCAGCTCCAGTTTTCATCATCCGGCCACAACGATTCTCGATTGCGAGTGGCGCATCCAATGGGAAACCTCCAGCATCGTTCGTTCCAGCCGCGCGAGGTCGCCCAGAAAAAGCCATCGCGTGATCTCCGAATAGCGAGCGATGAAATCCAGGCGGAAACTAGCGACTCCACAGAGCGAATGGACTGTCTGATGGATGTGCGGTCAGTTGCGCAGCGACCAGCGTGCGCAACCGTTTCTCGCCGATCACCGCCAAGGTGACGTGGTAATCCTCCCGTAAGGCGTCCCAAAAGCCCGCCGAAGTCGGCAGGTTACTAAATCTGCAGCCGCTCGACCGATCCGAGGCGAGCGTCTCCATGAACAATCTTCTCGATCTTCTCTCGGGAGCGAACGAGCCCCTATGAAGTTGGCCGTTCGCTCCTTCTGAGGAGGTTGTCAAGCGCGCGATAAGACCCCGCGCTCAAAGCCAGATCCATCGCCACCTTCCGTTTCCGCCGCCATCACGTTCCACGCGCGATCGCGCGCCTCTTTGGCGGCGTCGGCCAGCACGCCGAACTCAGGGATGTTGTCGTCCCACTCAATCAACGTCGAAGTCGCCCCGAAACGACGTACGGCCAATTCGTAGAGCCGCCACACTTCCTCCCGGATCGGATGATCGTGGGTGTCAAGCAGATAGGTGCCGTGGTCGCTGTGGCCGGCCATATGGAACTGAACCACGCGGTTGGGCGGTACCGAATCGATGTAAAGGACCGGGTCGAATCCGTGGTTAAAGGCGTTGACGTAGACATTGTTGATATCGAGCAGGATGCCGCAATTGGCCTCTTCGGCCACCGCGCTCAGAAACTCCCATTCCTGCATGGTCGAGCATCGAAACGTCATATAGCTGGACACATTCTCGATAAGGATCTCCTGGTCCAAACAGTCCTGAACCTGGCGGATGCGGCCGGCAACATGACGGACAACCTCTTCCGTGTACGGCAGCGGCAGGAGATCGTGGAGGTTGCGCCCGCCGATTTCCGTCCAGCATAGATGGTCGGAGATCCAGAACGGCTTGAACCGGTGGGTCATTGTCCGCAACGTGGCGAGGTAATTGCGATTTAACGGACCCGCCGAGCCAATCGAGAGCGACACGCCATGCATCACGACCGGATAGTCGCTGCGGACTCTTTCCAGCACCGTAAGCGGCAGGCCACCGGCGACCATGAAGTTTTCCGTGATGATCTCGAACCAATCGACCGCGGGTCGATGCTCCGTTACGTGGCTATAGTGTTCGCGGCGCAGGCCGACGCCATAGCCCAAGTCTGAAAATCGTTCACGGAACACCGCCGCAGCTCACTTAATACTGTTTGTCGCCTTTTGGGACGCAGGGTCTTTGGTAGCCAGGGAGTTTTCTGAAGTCCTTGCCTTTAACTCAAGGGCGCGCGTTGAGATCGGGGTGTGGTTATACGGGTCGGCTTCGAGCGCCTTCTTAATAGCCAATGAGATTCCCGAGGCATCAAGCCTACGGTTCAACGCGCAAATTGCGATGACTGACGGACTTCCGTCGTCTGTTGTTGTCTGCCATCCGTCTGTTTTGAGGGCCTGCGTCACGCGCGCCCGGCAGGAAAGTCATGTAAACCTGGGTGATTTGGCAAGCAGTAGCCGCTCGTTGACCTCCGCGACTTCGACCACTCTTCGTGACGCCAGTTTGTCGTTCGCAAATAAGCGGCCAAGCGAGCCGTCGGGGTGGCCTGCCGCCTCCTTCATAGTGTTTCGCAAGGATTGCTGACACTGCGCTTCTTCCCCTGCGGCTAGCGACGCCGGCTCGTAGCGCACAACTGCAACGGCCAGTGTTGCGGCTATAGCAAGCGGAGCAATCACGGAGATTGTCACCCTTAGACCGTTGCTCGTCATGCTTTGGAAGCCGACTCTGCGGTAGATCCTCATCGGGCTCATTATGGGTTGGCCTCAGCTACATCTTCATCGACTCGGGATGGCCGCCCTTTTCCCGACACTCCTTGGCATTCGAGGTCAGGATAAAGCCTTGCCCCTTGCAAGAGTTCTGGCCCGGTCCGGCGCTGGTCGCGGTCTTACAAGAGCTCTGCCCCTTGCAGCTATTGGCGCCTACACACTTGACCTTGGCTTGCGACGCCGTGCTACCCGAGCCGGCCGCCAGAACAGGCTGAGCCGCAAACATCAGACCGACGGCTGCGGCAAGCATGATTCCTGTGGTTCGTACCTGTTTCATTGTTCTCCTCGCTCCGCTTGTGGGAATGGGTTTTGGACAAGCGTTAGGGGGTGTTTGAGCCAATCCGGGCGCCAAACAGTTTTCTGACCAGCCCGCTCTCGGCCGCGACAATCTGCGGATGCCGTTGGAACCAGCAGCTTGCGGCCTCTTCCGACCGGAAGAGATTGTTGACTCCTCAGCCACCGCCGCGCAGATACCACGTTGTCTCCGGCGTAACCTCGGTCAATTCTCCGGAATCCAGGGCGATGCCGATGGGTTCATGCGTCCACGCGCAGGCGTCGTTCAGGATGGCACGCTCACGCGTATAATCGCTGGCTTGGGCAAGGCTCCGTCCCCTGGCGGAGGCGGCACGAATCGCCGCTGTCATCTTTTTGCTTATCCCATCGGTAATTTCCGGCAGGTGTTTGCAACTGAGGTGCTCCAATACACGTTGGCGAGTCGGCGGATGCGTCATGATGAAGAAGTCGGTCGCACAATTGGTATTGAAGCGCTCGCCGCGGTCGGTCAGCACCACTTCATGGAAGTTAAGTCCGATGCCGTTAACTACGCGGGCTTGGCCCGGAGCCAGTTTGTAGCCGTCCGTGTCATGCTCCAAGAATCCAACCCATTCAAGGGCCTCAAGTGCTTGCGGAATACCCCCACGGGACCAGTCCATTGCGGCCGTGCCAAGACTCTCGGGATCGGGAATCAACGCAAGAGACGGTGCGGCTCGCAGGATAAGGCGCGCGAAGAGCTTCTCATCATTGGTGAGTACATATGCCGACAGATCCCACCGCATCAGCGCCGCGGCTCGTTTATCCTGCCGCAAGAGATCGGCTATGCGCAGCCGCCTTTTATGAGAAAATGGCACTCTCACCCGCTCCATCGCTTGGTCGATGGTCGTGCAGCGCAGAAGGTCCATCCAGTCATCGTAAAGAATCTGGAGAACGCGAGCTTCCTCGCTTTCTAGCAGTGAATCGACGGTGCGCAAGTTCGTCTCCTACCGCTTGCAGCAAGAATCCTTCGCCTGAGCTTGGGGCATCGCCGGCAGGGGAACGGCCTCAAAGCCGGCCTTTTTAACCGCGCCCAGTAGAGTGGCAGGCTGGACCGTATCGTCCACGACGACATCGGCGCGGGCCGAGCTGTAATCGACCTTTGCGCTTTTGACGCCAGGTACGGCTTTCAGCGCGGCCTCGATTGCGCCCGCGCACATCGCGCACTGCATCCCCTTGATTTGCAGCGGGCAAGTCTTGTCGCCGGCCAGAGCCACGCCGCGTCCGCCCAACGCGATCAAGCTCATGACGCTCAGCGCCAATATCCCAATCGTAATCCTTTTGCTCATAAAAGCTTCCTCTCTCGGCCGCACTCGCGGCGCATTCGTAGGCGAACAGGAGGGCCCGGCAACGGGGGCAAAGCACGGTTGCGCGTACGCAAGCCTTCGAGCGAATCAATTGCCGATCATGGGCTAAATCTGTTGTTTATGTCGCGCAGCAACTTAGCTTGGTCACATCCTTGTTGAACGATAAGGCCGCGATCTTGAATGCCTCGGCCAGGGTCGGATAAACGAAAGTGGTGCGCAGCAAGTCGCCGACCGTGAGTCCCTGCTGAACTGCCAGCACGCCGATATGGATCAGATCCGCGGCCTCGGCCGCCACCAAATGCGCGCCGAGGATCCGATAGTTGCGACCATCCACGACCAACTTCAAAAGGCCGCGCGTGTCACGCACGGCGGCGGCCTTGGGCACGTGCGCGAAAGGTAGTTTGGCGGCCAAAATGTTGCGCCCAGAAGATCTCGCGTCGCGCTCGCGCAGGCCCACCGAGGCGACCTGCGGTGAGGTGAAGATCGCGTGGGGCACGTGGCTCAGGTCGATTCTTTTACGAGCGCCCGCGAGCGCGTTTTCGGCGGCGATCCCGCCCTCCATCGCCGAGACCGTGACCAGCATCATTTGGCCGGTGACGTCGCCCGCTGCCCAGATGTTTTTCGCACTGGTCCTGAGTTGGTCGTCAACGACTACAGCTCCGCGCTCGTCATGCCGGACGCCGGCTTTGTCTAGCCCGAGGTCGCGGGTGTTGGGTTTAAGGCCGGCGGCAAGCAGCAGTCGCTCGCCATAGAAATCCACCGACTTGCTACCGATCAGGGCTTCGATTCGCACACCGCCCTCGACCGGTTCAACCCGCGTCACCTTGACCGAAGTGAGAACCTGAAGCCCTTCTTCTGTCAGATAGGCCTTTAGTGCCTCGGAGATCTCCCCGTCCTCCAGTGGCGCGATATACGGCAGAGCTTCGAGAATCGTTACCTTGCTCCCGAAGCGCGAATACATCTGGCCAAGCTCAAGGCCGATCGGCCCCCCGCCGATCACCAGGAGCGATTTCGGGAGCTGCTTGAGGTCGAGAGCTTCCTTGTACGTAAGAATGGGTGTCTTTTCCAGTCCAGGTATTGGCAGCCGCGTCACGGACGCCCCAGTCGCGATGACAAAATGATCGGCGGTGACCTTCCGGTCGCCGACACTTACTTCATTGGCAGAAACGAACGCCGCCGGGCGGGACACAAACTTGATCTGCGGAAAGGCCTCCAGGACGTCCCAATATTTGGCCTTGCGCAGCCCCTCGACGAGGTCATCCTTCTGAGCAATGACTTGAGCGAAATTCGCCGCTTCCTTGCCCTGGGGCAAACCGGCGAATCCATTCCTGTAGTAGTCGTAATACCGCTCGGCGGCATAGAGCAGGTTCTTGCTCGGCACGCATCCGCGATTTACGCAAGTACCGCCGATAACACCCTCTTCGGCGACGCCGACGCGCGCACCAAGCTCGGCCGCGCGAATCGCCGCGGCGAACGCCGCCGAGCCACCGCCGAGGACGAACAAGTCGAAGTCACCCTTGGCTTTCCTTTCCAACAACATGCTACCTCTCCGACAGAGCGTTCAGTCCGCAACCTTGGCGTCGTATCCCACGGACTTTACCGCGCTCACCAACTGAGCGGCGGTCGCCTTGGCAGGGTCATATTCGACGGTAACCGTCTGATGGTGAAAATCCACCTGAGCGAAATGGACGCCGGGCACCTTATTCAAGCTGTGCTCGATCTCTGGCACGCATGCGTAACACTCCATTCCTGTGACCGCGAGAACCGCGCGCGGGTAGTTGACTCTAGCGGTGGTGGAAGCGCCGCTGGCGCGGATGGTTGCGCTCTGCGCAAATGTGGTCTGCATCGGCGAACTGGGAGGCAACAGATGACTCACCAATGCCGAACCTGCAAAAAGCACAACCAGAACGGTGGCGACCGAAAGCGCGACGAGCGTACGCCGCTCGCCCTTTATGGTCGAACCCAATGCATATACGCGTCGTCGCTCGTGCATAAAATACAACCAGGCGGCGATGACCACTAGGACACCCCCCAGATCGAGCCACGGCTCGAACCGTCCGAAAAACGACCCGAGCCCGATGCTTCCCAGTCCGAGCCCGATTGCGAGCAGCGGGAAGAGACAGCAGGTCGAAGCCAGAATTACCGACAGCCACCCAAGCCTTTCAGGTTTTAAAGGCATTTCTTCTACTCCCTAACGATGCCTGGTTCATCCGCTAAGAACGGGGATGAGGCCTGAAGGTTACATACCGGATAGAGAGGAGGCCGCCAGGTCACAACATTCGCTCTGGAAGAGGATTCGTGCGCGCAAACGCGGGCGCTGTGGCGATCGTCTGAAGGCGCACTGCAATAAGGTCTTTGGCGCGGGCAAAGCGGTCGCGTGCGACCAAACGGGGCAACTTCATTTTGAGCTTGGGTCTAATCGGCTGCTTTACTGACCCAGCCAGCCGGCTTGAACTCAGGTGACCAAATCACCGGGCAGCGCAGAGCAGCGACTATAGGCCATGGCCTGTAACTTTCAAGCGACTATTCCGTTTTGATTTTAGGCAAGCAGCAAGAAGACTTATGTGTCGTAATCATGAGTATGAAAAGGTGCCCCGGCCTGCCTTGCGCACACGCCCCGTCTATCCAAGCGATAAGAACGAAATCCTCACCGTGAAAATGCTGGCGGATTATTTGCGCTGCCATATCAGCACGGTCTATCGCCTGATCAAGCATCGTGAGCTACCGGCGTTCAGGTTGGGCTCCGACTGGCGGTTTTATCGCCCCGCGGTTGACCGGTGGATTAATGCCAAGACCACGCGTACCGGAGCCCATGGACGTAGCTGAGCAGGCACAGCTCTGCCTCTCCAAAGCATGGCGACGAAGGCACTCCCCAGTCTGTGCTTTGCTAATGTTATCTAAGCTTAGATTTGT
This sequence comes from Candidatus Binataceae bacterium, assembly GCA_035294265.1. Classification (NCBI taxonomy): domain Bacteria; phylum Candidatus Binatota; class Binatia (SeqCode); order Binatales (SeqCode); family Binataceae (SeqCode); species Binataceae bacterium (SeqCode). The sequence goes on along the minus strand of DATGLK010000095.1, from coordinate 95,114 downwards.
CTTGCTGCGATTTGCCGTTAACGTAATGTTCCGAGGCTGACTACGGATCTTTAAGCGAAACAAGTGCAGTTTTTGAACTGCGGTAACTTTCGCCGGGCAGGCCCGTTATAAGGGGTGCAGGAGCGGAGGGAGCGTGCGGAACGATGAGGACTTGATGCTCGCATACGCCGGCGGAGATGGCCGCGCTTTCGACGAGCTCTTCAAGAGATATGGCACCAGGCTGTTCAACTTTCTGCTCCGTGCAAGCGGGGATCGCGCGATGGCGGAGGATCTCTTTCAAGCCACGTTCCTGCGCCTGCACCAGGCGCGAAAGAACTATGTTGCGGGAACTTTCAAGGCCTTTCTGTTCACTATCGCGGCCAACCTGCTGAGAGACGAAAAGAGCCGGGTTGAACACCGGCGGCAAACGACCATGGACCAGGAAGCAATCGACGTGATTCCGGCAGACCATCGGATCGTGGATACCGATCCGATGGCTCTGACCGAGGCCACCGAAACCAGCAGGGTGCTACAAGCGGCAATTTTGCGACTGCCGCAGGGCCTGCGGGAGGTGCTGCTGCTCAGCCGATATCAAGGGCTCAACGGGCGTGAAATTGCCTTGGCGCTTGGCATTTCCGAAGGAGCGGTGAAGGTGCGGCTTTTCCGCGCGCTGGCGCAACTCCGCGCCGCCCTTTGCGCTCCAGACAAAGCTGCGGGTCAATCTGGCAATGAATAGCTGCGAACAGACTCAAACCGAACTGGCCAACGCGTTGGCCGATGGCAATCTTCAGATGCCGGCGAAACTTCAGGTCCATCTGCGCGGATGCGCTAATTGCCGCCAGGCGTGGCAAGAGATGAAGCTTACCTGGCGCGCGCTGGGCGGGCTTTCCGAAGAGGAGGTCCCCGCGAGGCTTTTGGAAACAACCCGTACGCGGGTTCTGGACGAGCTGGAGCGAGAACAGGCGAACCTCGAGAGCGCCCGGATGGGCAAATCGACGCTCGTGAGCGTGACAATGGGGCTGGTCTTTTCAGTTGCCTCAGTCTGGGTTCTTGGGCAAAAGAGCGATTTGACGGTCTTCTCACCGCAAGTGCTGCTGAGCATGGGTGCGGCGTGGGCTGCCTTGTACGCCGCTGCGGTGCTTTTGGCGATGCGCGGCGGCGGAGTGCCGCGCTATGGCATTGCCGCGCGATGGGTCGGTATCGCGGGGTTGCTGGCGATGGGGCTTTCGCTGGCATTGACCAGATCTTGCTCGATCGGCCAGGCGTTGGATTACTGCCAGATGAGTCCAGGCGTGCGCCACCTCTTCGCAGGCGTGCAAAGCCAGACCTTGTACTTTCTGCTCGGGAGCCTTTATTCGCTGGCTCCGCTTCTGATTGCCACCGCGATCGTTGGTATCAAGGCGCCGAGGCACCCCGTCGTGCTGGGCCTGATGGCTGCCGGGGTATTTGTCCTCCTAACTCTGCCGGCGATTGTACTCCAGTGTGGGGCGTTCTCGGTGGGCATAAGCCTGAGCTGGATTTTCGGCTCGGTTGTTGGCTCGCTTGCTGGCGGCTCGGTCGGTTCACTGGCCGGAGCCGTGCTCTATCGTCACTTACTTCAAGTCGGCGTTAGTCGCGAGGCGTAACCGGAGCGACAGGCCGCCGAGCGATAGATCGATTGTGAGATGATTATATGAGATACGCAATTTCGGTCATGTCGGCGTCATTTTCGGTGTTGCTTGCGTCAACTGCGTTGGCCGATCCCTGCGGCGACGCAATTTGTTCGCTTGCAGGTTACGCGGGGTCGTCTTTGGGAACTGGCGGCATTCTCAGCATACTGGCCTTAGGCGCCGCTGTTCTGGGCGTGTGGCTGTATCGTCGCCGCGATCGAGTCGATAACGAAGCGGCACCGAAACAACCTCACAACCTGAAGGTCTGATTCCAGCGAGCCGCTGACCATGGCCACTCAGCTCGAAAACGGCAACGCACTTGCAGCTGCTGAACGGCGGATACGCCGCGAGCGTTGTGCGTTGTGCGGCGGGCGAGACCTTGAAGGCGGACTTGGCTGCCTGCTTCGTGACGGAGTTTGCGAGCCGCCAGCTCACTGCCGCACTTGTTATTACCAGTGGTGGCTTGAAGGGACTGGAGTTGACCCGTGATACCGCCGGTGACGCTGGCAAAATGGGGTCCGCTCGGAGCGGTCGTGGCAGCGGCATGTTGTCTTGGCGCATCGTGGCTCACAGGCATCCTCACTACCGTTGGAGTGGGGTTTCTTGTTCACTACGTTTTTCTCGCTCCATTCCTGGCTGTGTGCCTGAGCTTCGCACTCGTAGGTTCGTGGCGTTATTCCTGCGAGAGCCACTCGAAGACGCACCTCTGGATAAGCCTAACCGGCGCCGTACTGCTGGTGGTCGGTCTGGTCTTTGACCAACGCGCAGCCTACGCAGGGATGGCGTTGCTGATAGCGGCGTCGTTTTACACTCAGCTCAACATTGAACACACGCGCCACCACGCGCCCGGCACGCCCTGACCGTGCCGATTCCCGCACCCACAGTCCGAGTTTGACGGTCTTATGGGAGAGGACGCTTGAAATCGTTTCATGCTGAAAAATGGGGACCGCTTGGAGCGATCTTTGCTTCAGCTTGCTGTCTCGGCTTCTCTTGGCTGATAGAGCTGGTCAGTGCAATCGGCGCGGGCTTTATAATCCGCGACTCGATCCTACTTCCGCTCCTGATCATTTTCCTGGCATTCACCGTGTGGGGCTTGTGGCGTTCGTTCCAGCGCCATCACCGTCCCTATGCGCTATGGATTGGCGTGGCTGGCGCGATATTGCTGGTGGCGGGAATGTTCTTTTCGCATCCCCTCGCCTATCCGGGGATTGCCCTGCTCATAGCGGCACCCTTGGTCGACTTGGCCCTTCAAACGAGGCGGGAGTGGGCAGCATAGGACAGCCGGCGCGCGCTCGTATCTCTTCACTGGAACTGCGCTCTTAGCTGAAAAGGATTTTAGACTTATGGAAAGGCGACGCTTCGATTTGGTCATTTTAGGTTCGGGGGCAACTGCTTTTGCCGCGGCCATCCGTGCCGCGGAACTCGGCAAGACCGCTGCGATGACGGAAAACCGCACCCTCGGCGGTACTTGTGTCAATCGCGGATGCCTCCCGTCGAAAAACCTGATCGCGGCGGCGAGCATCATTTATGAAGCGCAACATCCGCGCTATCCGGGAATTAAGTCGGCGCGGCTTAAGGTCAACTTTGCGGAATTGGTTGGCCAGAAAGACGAGGTGATCGCCTACTATCGCGAGAAGAAATACCAGAGCATCGTCGGCGATCGCATAAGCGTATACGAAGGAATGGCGCGGTTTATCGATCGCAACGCCGTTCAGGTGGGCGATGTTCGCTTGGAAGCGGAACGCTTTCTGGTGGCGACGGGATCACGGCCTTTCATTCCACCGCTAGAGGGCCTCGACGAGGTTCCGTTCATGACCAGCGATCTGCTGACTAGCCACGAAACCATGGAACTCAAGGAGCAGCCGGAGTCGCTCACGATTGTGGGTGGCGGCTATATCGCGCTCGAATTGGGGCAATTCTTTCACCGGCTTGGCACGCGAGTGACCATCCTCGAACCAAGCGAGCGAATCCTGCCCAACCATGAACCTGAAGTCGGTGTTACGCTCGGCGAGGTTCTGCGCGAGGAAGGAATCACGCTCCTGACCGGGACCAAGGCGGTGGCGGTCCGTAGAGATCGCGAAGGTGTCTTGGTTGAGATAGCTGGAAATGCTTCAAGCGCCCTGCACTCGTCGCACTTGCTTGTTGCCACGGGCCGAGTTCCTAATACTGAAGGGCTGGGCTTAGACGTGGCGGGAGTGGGCACCGACCAGCGCGCTGCGATCATTGTCAACGACGAGTTGGAGACGACGGCTGCGCACGTTTGGGCCGCCGGGGATGTAGTCGGCTCTAACACGGAGAGCCAGATGGCGACGCCGGTAGGAGCCCAGGATGGTGGTATCGCGGCGCTTAACGCGCTCGGTGGGGCGCATCGCAAGGTTGACCATCGGGTGATCCCGCGCGCCATCTTCACCGACCCCGAGGTAGCCGTGGTCGGACTGACCGACAAGGAAGCGGTCGAGCGAGGTTATCGATGCGCCTGCCGTACCGTCGATATGGAGCAAGTGCCACGTGCGCAGGCGGTGCGCAATCCGCGCGGCGTTATCAAGATGGTCGCCGAGCGCGACAGCGGCAAGGTTCTGGGCGTCTCGATGCTGGGCATGGACGCGGCGGAAGTAATCCACGAAGCCGCGATGGGAATCCGCTTTGGGGCGAAGGTCGAGGACTTCGTTGGCATGCTGCACATCTATCCAACCATGTCCGAGGCGCTGAAGATCGTCGCATTATCGTTTACCAAAGACATAACTAAACTTAGCTGTTGCGCCGAATAATTCGGCCCAGCTCCCTGGCCTTCGTCAGCCGGCTCGATTTACGGCCCGCTGAGGAAAGGGACTATCGTCGCACCGCTGAGCCTGAAGGTGTAACCTCTGGACGGAGGTAAAACCTGCCATGGCACAGCTCAGTAACGAAGCGATCGAGCGCGGTCTAAACGCGCTCCCGGGCTGGAAGTTGCACGACGGCGCCATCGCCAAACAGTTCCGTTGCTCCGGTTTTGCAGCGGCGATGGCACTGGTCAACTGGGTCGCTTGGCAGGCCGAAGCCGCCGACCATCATCCCGATATCCTGATCAACTACAATCGCGTCACCTTCACCTGCTCCACCCACAGCGAAGGCGGGGTTACCGACAAAGACCTGGCCCTGGCGGCCGCCATCGAGCGATCGGCGCAGGCAGCTCAAGCGTCGTAGCATCATGAAACTTGCGGTTCCCGATCTGATTTCGAATTCGTATTTTCCCGCGGTAGCGGCGGTGGAAATGGGGCTGTTCGCACGCGAAGACATGGACGTAAGTCTGGAGCTGATCTTTCCGGTGGACCGAGCCTATGCTGCCTTACGCGAAGGCACGGTGGATTTCGTCGGCGGCTCGGCCCATTCCGCCCTGGCCGCCTTTCCCCGCTGGGAGGGGGTCAAACTTTTATGCGCGCAAGCCCAGGGAATGTACTGGTTCCTGGTGATGCGGCGCGATCTCAATCCAGTGCGCGGCGATTTGAGCATCGTCAAAGGGCGCCGCATCGGCGCCGCGCCTTGGGTGGAAATGGGGCTGCGCCGCTTGCTAAGCGAGGCCGGCATCGAGCCCGAGAGCAACGCGGTGCGGATTGCGCCGGTGCCGGGTGCGCAGGGAGCGGGGGTCAATTTCGGCCTGACCGCGGCGCGGGCTCTGGAAGCGAGACAGATCGATGGCTTTTGGGCCAACGGAATGGGCGCCGAGGTCGCAGTGCGGCGCGGGGTGGGCAGCGTAGTGCTCGACGTCCGCCGCGGTGACGGCCCGCCCGCCGCGTTCCATTACACCTTCGCCGCGCTAGCCGCGGCCGAGCGTCTGAGCACGCGCGATGCGGCCGGCGCGCGCCGCGCGATCGCCGCCGCCCAGGCCGCGCTGCGCGCCGATTACACCTGCGCAAGCGAAATCGGTCGCAAGCTATTCCCACCTCAAGAGGCCGAGCTTATCGCCGAGCTGGTTCGCCGCGACCTGCCCTTTTACGACCCCGCGATTTCGCCGCAAACCGTCAGCGGGATGAATCGCTTCGCGATCGAGATGGGAATCCTGGACCATGACGTGCCCTACGACCAGGTCGTCGCCATCCTGCCGGGGTGATCCGGCGCCCGCTGGTACGCGGATTGTTCCGAGTTACGGAAGAATCTCGAAACGCCCCAGGCGGTATGGCCGATAGAGCCCAAAGTCTCTTCTGTCCACGGTGAAGATCCGGCGGATTTTTTCGCGCTCAGCGATCCGGACCAAAGCCGCGTCGGCTAAATCCATCGGCAGGTCCCGATACTTCCACATGAGCTCACTCAGGCGAGGACAATCGTTGGGCCAACGGCACGAAGCGGCCGCTCAAATTGCCGCATCCCACTTGCGCCCAATCGCAATTGAATTGCTGCGCCATACCTTGGGCGTTGGTCAGCCAATAACGAATCGTCACCTGGCTTAGATTGATGGGACTGGTACCCGCGTTGACGATCTGGAACCATGGCACCGCTTGCGAGCTGATCGGTGCCGTCGATTGAGTAGTGTAAAGCACGCTCAGGCCGCTATTGGCCGCGCGCGCGTGAGCACAAAAGGTGGCAATCAATCCCAGCGCGAGTATTGCGCCCAGTATCCGTCGGTGCATGGTCGAGGGTTCCTTTTTCCCCTGGGGTTCGTTACCGCCCGAGTCATTTAGACGACAATAGGTTGATTTCGATACAATTCGATTACAGCAGATAGCGCATGACAGACATCAAGAGCGAAATCAGCAGGTGAACTCTTCGCCCGCGCAAACCACGCCCCTTTCACTCCCGCCCGTTATCCGCGCCGGACGGCGGCTGCGCCGCCTTTTGGCGCTACAATGGCGTGGCCTTTGCCGGACGTTGCGCGGATTCGAGCACCTGCTGGCCGAGGAGTTGCGCCCAAGCCCGGGGCGGCTTACAGCGGCGCTGCGCAGCGCGGTTATCCTCGCGCTGGGGGCGGGTCTAATGGCTGCGATGGGCATCGACGGCCCCAACGGTCCATATATTCTCAACGGACTGGTGGGCAGCCCCGCGGCAATGACGGCCAGCAGCGCGGCAATTTTAAGCGTCAGCCAGGCGCTGGCAGCCGGCTCCTCACTGCCGATTATCGGGGTGCTGGTCGAGGCGCCATGGCTGATGGTCGCCTTCTTTGCCCTGATAGCCGTGATCCTCAGTTACGCGATGATGGGACCACTGTCGGCGGGCAAGTGGCTTTACGTTGAAATCTCCTTCCTCAATACCTTCTTTCTGATGGTCTTCAACCCAACCAACAGTGGCTGGGCGGTTGCCTACACCCTGGCCGGCGGCTTGGTCTCCTTCGCCCTCCTGCTGCTATGCGATCAATGGCTATGGCCAGTATCGGCACAGCGGACTTTGCTTGCGGTCCTGGCGCGGGACTTGGCTCGCTTGGGCGGTCGCTTGGCACTGGCCGGACGCCATTATCTGGACCCTGCCCAGCCGCTTCCCCGCTCCACCGTAGCCTCGCGTCTGCCACTCCATCTCAATCTGCTGGCCACGGCGGTGAGCGAGGGCCTGCCACCCGATCGCGAAGCGATTCTGACCGCTGCTGTGACGCTTGCGGCGCGGTTGGAAATCGAGGTCGAGCGGGTCCTGGTAATCGCCTCCGAAGCCGGGCCCACGCACCTGCGGACAGCGCTGACGGGCCAGTTGCGCACCATGCTCGACGCTTTGGATCACGCGATGGCACGCCATGTCGAGCATCTGGAGCGCGGGCTGGACGGTACCCCAGACGAGGCGCTCGCGGCAGCCGTAGCCCAAGACGCCGCGGCGCTTGAGCAGTTGCTATCAAGCCAGCAAGAGCTACTGGCCGACCGCCGGCTGGGGCCCGAAGCCAGCAATCGCAGCGCCTTCGTGGTGGGTATGCGCCGGTTGGTGCGATTGCTTGAGCGCGCCCCCGATGCTCCGCCCATCGCCGTGAGCGCAAACGCCAGGCCACCGGTCAATCGGCTGCTTCCCCTCAATCGCGCTCAACTGGCGCATGCGATCAAAGTCGCCGCCGCGATGACGGTGGGCTTTCTCGTCGTCATCACCAGCAATCATGCCGAGTTGGATACGGTATCGCTCACGGTGATGATCTGCGCGCTGCCCAGTTACGGCGCGACTCTGCGCAAGATGAACCTGCGCTTGGCGGGCGCGGCGCTGGGCGGAGCGTTGGCGATCGCGGCGATGCAAGTGGTCTCGCCCAACAGCGAGACCCTGGGGGTATATATTCTGGCTCTCTTCGCGGGCACAGTGGGAAGCTTTTACGCCGGCCAATCCAGCCCACGCCTGGCATATATGGGCAAGCAGATTGGAGTAACCTTCATCCTTGCCTATGTGGGGCTGAGCCCGGCCGCCAACGTTTACACCCCGCTTTGGCGAATCTGGGGCGTGTTTCTGGGGGTCGCCATCGTGGGGCTGGTATTCCTGGTCCTGAGCCCCGATTATGCCGCCCGCTCGATGGTGACGCGGGTGCGCCGCTTGCTCCAGACTAGCCTTGAATTGCTGCCCAATCACGTTGCAGCCCATCATCTCACTGAAGCCGATATCGAAGGCAAGGTCTTCGAGATGGTTCGACTATTCGTTGAATTGTTGGGCGTGGTCGACGACGCCCGGCTGGAGGGGACGCGCAGCGGAATCTATCCTGATCAGGTAGTCCACGCCTGCGGCACTCTGCGCCGCATCTGCTATCGGGTAGGCGACCTCGCCAAATGGCGGCTGGCTTATCCCAACATCTCCTCGATGAGCATGGCTGTGATGGCTGAATTCGAGGAGGCTCTGCGCGAACGGCTGAATTATTGGCTACGCTACCTGGACTGCGTAATCATCGGCCCGCGCCAGCTCCACTTTCCCAAGCCCCAAACCCCCGCCCCTGATGTATTGGTCCAGCGCTTGGCCACATTGGAACGCCATTTCTCGGGGCCGGGTCTCAATGAAATCGACTCTTGGCCAGTGCTAGCCAAGACTTCCTTGTTGGCGCAAGTCGAATCCTGCGGGCGACTAGTGGTCCTCGCCAACGAAATGGACGAGCAACTGTCCCGGGTGGCGCGACGCTGGGTTTAGCGCTATCACCCAGGCCCTCTACTCCGTTTCCAGACTCTCCGCCATCTGTTGCTGTTGGATTTGAACGCTGCGAGCCTGCTGCGCCTGCAGGCGGTCGATTTCCTGGGCCTGGAGCTGATGAATCTCCGCACGCTGGCGGGCCAGCTCTTGTTGCTCAGCCGAAACCTCGCCAGCCAACTGGTAATTGCGTTCCTGATCAACCTGCAAGCCGTGCCCAATCAGACCACCCGCAGCCGCGCCTAAACCGCCACCAATCAAAGCACCGCCCAGCGGATGGCCCACCGCACTTCCGACCAGCGCACCCGCTCCGGCACCTAGAACCCCACCGCCCAACAACCCCTCGGTGGTCGAAGTGAGCGCCTGAGCCTGGCCAGTGCCAGACCAAAAAAGCGCAAGCAAAAGCACCGCAAGCCCCCAGCTAAACGCCGCTTTCATCGATCCAATTCTCCTTTTTCAACCGATTTTTACCTGTTGGCAATCGGTTTCGCCGGCTAAGCGAAAAGCGTGCCGACAATAAGCAGGCGATTTAAACGGCTTCAAGGCTTCGTTCGGCTGCTCGCCTGTAAGTTTTACAAAGCTGCTTTAAAATTCTGCTTCTTGCTACGGGCCTCAGGATCCGTGGGTCGGTGCGTAAACTCAAACACAATTCGGTACTGAGGGGCGGGCGGTATGCAAATTGCTCCTGGACCGGGAGTGGTATTTCAAAAGGATAAACTCAAAATGATCAAACCTCGATTTTTCTCTCTTTTTTCGTTCGGTGCCGCAAGCCTGATCGCGGGCGCGCTTTGCTTAAGTCGCCCGGTACAGGCGCAAACGGCAGCGCAAATTTTCGCTCGGCCGCTTGGCGCTCAATGTCAAAGTGGGACCAAAACGCGCCTGATTCTGCATGGCGTGAGCTTTCAGCCTAACAGCGACAGGCTTACCGCCGCCGCGGGCGGGTTGCTCGATGACGCGGCGGGCTGGGTGAGGAGCAACCCCTGCGCCAGCGTGTATGTCGAAACCGCGGCTGATAACGCCTCTGCCCTGAGCCGGGCGCGCGCTCAGGTTATTGAAGCACGACTGATGCGGGATGGAGTGGTGCCGGCCCATCTGGTCGTCGCGCAAGTCCAGGCCCAGCCCCCACCCCCCGCGCCATCCTCTCTGATCATGGCGACCCAGCAGTCTCAGCTCACACCGCCGCGCTCCTGACGCACCTGCGCAGCGCGGGCGCGCGCGTTGGGCATCAAGGCGTCAACGCTTGCGCCCGCCCGCAACTCCCTACTGACAGAGGCGCTTTCTCGCTCTCAAAGCAGGCTTATCCCGAGCATCAGCAGCGATCCGCCCTTGGTCGCGGCGTGGTTTAATCCTAAGATGCGGCTGCAATAGCGGTCGTCATCAAATGCAGCGACCGCCAAAAACGTAGCGGGAGATGAGCAATGAGTAATCCGGTGGTGCGCGAGAAGCTGGCGCGCAAGGAATTTTTTGTCGCCCCTGGTATCAACGACATGGCCACCGCGGCAATCGCCAACGCCATCGGTTTCGACATCGTGTATGGGACTGGCTTTTGGCTCACCGCCTCGCTCTACGGACTACCCGACGCCGGCCTGGCCAGCTACACCCAAATGCTGGAGGCGATGGCGACTCTGGTACGAACCTCCAAGGGGGCGGTGATCGCCGATGCCGATACCGGCTACGGCGGCCTGCTCAACGTTCATCATACGGTGCGCGGCTACGAAGCTGCCGGGGTCTCGGCCATTCAGATTGAGGATCAGGAATTTCCCAAAAAATGCGGCCATACCCCTAATAAACGCGTAATCCCGCTGGCCGATATGGTGGAAAAGGTTAAGGTGGCCTGCGCCGCCCGGCACGACGCCTTAAACACCCTTATCATCGCCCGCACCGACGCGCGCGCAGTGGAGGGCTTCGACGCCTCCTTGCGCCGGGCCGAGGCTTACGCCGCCGCCGGGGCAGATATCATCTTTCTAGAGGCGCTCACCAGCGACGACGAGATGGTCAAGGCCTGCAAGGCGATCGACAAGCCAATGATGGTCAACATGGCCGACGGCGGCAAAACGCCAATCCGCAGCGCCGCGGTGCTCAAAGAGATGGGCTTCGCCTTCGCGATTTATCCTTCCACCGCCGGCTTGGCGGCAGCCGCGGCCACCGCTCATGCCCTGCGAATCATCAAGGAAACTGGCAGCAGCCGCGATCCCAGCCTCAAGCTGTTCGACTTCGAGCAGTTTTGCCGTTTGATAGGCTTCACCGAGGTGTGGGAATTCGAGGCGAAATGGGCGCGCGGCGAGGGGTAACGCTGACTCCGATGCACCGTCGTGGCGGTCTCAGCGCACGCTTTTGCAGCTTGCTTGCAGCGGCCGGCTTGCTGGCAGTGCTGCTGGGAACAGCCGCGGCAGACGCGCAGACGCTGGAGGAATTCAACCAGCGGCTGCTCGCCAGTGAGACCCGCCTGGGTTCGGCGCTAAACGATCCGCGTGCGGGCGAGGCGATGGCAGAGGAGCTGGACCGCGACGAGGCTCAATTCGCCAACTACACCGCCGATCCGCGCGCCAGCACCGCACAACTTGGACTGGCTTATCAGCGCCTGGACGGGATGCTGGAGAAACTTTACCGCACCTGGCGTGACAAACATAACGCCTGCCTGACCACGATCGGCAACGGCGGCCAGTGCGACTACGAGCAGCCTGAGCAACTGGAGCTGCGCACGCTCTATCCGCTCTCCTGGCTGCGCTTTCACGCCAGCGTCCTGTTCCGCTCCCAGCCCCAAGTCCGCCGCCGCATGCTGGAGCAGGCCATCGCTGGCTTCTCGCAAAGCACGCTGGTCCTGCTCAATCCCGACCTGATCCGCGAAAATCTATTGGGACGAGCCTTTTGCGAGCGCGATTTGGGCCAATTCGATCATGCTCAATATGTCAAGGCCTTGGCCGACTTCAACCAGGTGCTGAAGGCGGGCCCGCACAGCGCCCAATATGTAGCCGCTCAGCAAGGCTTGGCAACCACCTATGCCGCGATGGGGGCGGCGGACAAAGCAGCGGCGATTTCCGCTAGTTTGGCTCAGAACGCGGCTGCTGGAGGCCAGCAGGAGGGCTCCCAGCTATTTCGCCTGGAAGAGCTGCTCAAAGCCGAGAGCGCCAGCCAAAATCCCCTCCAGCGCACCAAGTACCACCGCGAAGCGGTCGATGTGTTACGTCAGATTGCACACCAGGGACAAGCTTGGCCTGCAGCGGTGGCTGCCGTGATTCGCTATGTTCAAAACCCTACCGCAGAGTTGGGCGGCGGCGATCCGTTCGAGAGCTACCTGCTGGCCTCGGTGCTCTACACTCAACACCAGGCTATGGCGGCAGCCCATTATTTCCTGCTCGCGGCACGTAGCGGCCGTTATCCTCAAGCCTACAAATATGCGGTGGAAATCTATTACTCTCAGAGGCGTTACGACCTAATCGATCCGGTGTTGCAAAATCTGGTCGCGCAGCGCCGGGCGCCGCTGGCTGACTGGGCCGGCTACATGCGCTTCAAGCTGGCGCGCCAGCGCCGGGAGCAAAGCGGCCGGCAAAATCAAGCCCTACGTCAACTTTGGATCGGGCGGGCCCGCGATTATCTAGCCCGCTTTCCCCACGGCCAGTATGCCTATGAGCCGCGCTTTCGCCTGGCCGAACTGCTCCAGCAGCAAGGCCAATATGGCGCGGCAGCGGCCCAATACGATCAAGTCACAGGCGATAAATATTACGATTTTGCCGCTGCCTTCAACGCGGCTCAGTGCCGCTATCAATTGCTCGCCGCGGCCTGGCAGCAAGCCAGTTCCCCCTCGCTGAGCGCCCTGAGCAAAACCACTCGCGCCGCGTTGGAGGCGGTTATCGCGCGGGCGCCCAAGGTGGCGCAGCAGTTGCCCGCTCAGCGCCAGTTCATTGTCGATTCGCGCGGGCGTGCGACGTATATGCTGGCCGCGCTCTTGGTCCGTCAAAGACCGCCCAACCAACAGCGCATCGCGCAACTACTGGACGGCTTTCAACGCGACTATCCCAGCCTCGAAAGTTATTTCGATGACACTATTCGCTGGCGCCTGAGCGCGCTTTTGGCCCTGGGGCAGTTTGCTCAGGCCCAGCAACTGCTCGCCCCGTTGCTTTCCTCCGATGCGCGGCCGCAGCCTAGCGCCGATTTCTTAAAGGAACTCGGGATGGATTGCTGGAACGAGGCCACCGCGCGGCGGGCAAGTGGCGATCGCGCCGGGACGTTGGCCAGCGCTCGCCTCACCGTGCTGCTATACGACTACTTCGCTCGCGCCCAAGCCGCCGGCATTATCCCGGCACGCGATCTGACCGGCACACTGTCGATTCTGGGCGAAGCTGAGATGGAGCTTGGGGATAATGCGCGGGCCCAGGCCATATTCACCACCGTGGTCCAAGCGGTTCCCACTTCGCCCGACGCCAACGCCGGCCTGGCCCGTCTGGCGCAGGCGCGGGGCGATTACAAAGAGGCGGCGGAGCGGTGGAGCGCGGTGGAAAACAACGCCGCGGAATCTGACGTCCTGTGGTACGAAGCACAGTATCAATTAGCCCTAATCTACGCCCATGACGGCAACATTGCCGCCGCCTGCGGCAAATTGGCCAACACTCGTAGCGCCCATCCCAGCTTGGACGGCCCAGAAATGAGGGGGCGATGGGACGCACTGCAGCACAAACTTTGTCTGACTAAAGTGCGCTCGTAACCGGTCCCGGGCATCGCACGCGGCTGCTCTTGACAAACCTGCTGATTGAATTAAGTCAGGCGCTACGCCGATCGCGCTCGCCATTGGCCTGCGCGCGGCCAAATACTCCCCGCCAGAGGATAGCCATGCAAGGGCAGTACGGCCTGGTCGCCATGATCCAACAGGGTTACTACGCGACCTATCCGCTGATCGCGATTTCCGTCATTTGTATCACCGTCATTTTGGAGCGCCTGTGGGCTCTGGCCGGACTGCGCCGGCGCATCAATCGCACCGCGCTGGCGACGGCCACGCCGCTGCGCGAGGGCAATTTCGAGGAAGCCTTGCGCCGGCTGGCCTCCCGCCGCTCGCCCGCCGAGCGGCTCTACCACGCGTTGGTCGCGGCCGCTCGCACCGACGACCGCGAGGCGCTGGCGCGAGTGGATGAAGAGCAGCGCTTTGAGGAATTGCTAGGGCTGCGCCGCTACGTGTGGGTACTGGCGACTTCCGGCGCCTCAGCGCCTTTCATCGGCCTGTTCGGCACGGTGGTGGGAATTCTGAGCGCATTTCAATCGATGGCGATCATGGGCACGGGCGGCTTTTCGGTAGTCGCCGCCGGTATTTCCGAGGCTCTGATCTCGACCGCACTGGGACTGGCAGTGGCCATCATCGCGGTAATTTTTTACAATTATTTTTCGGTTCGCATCGAAAATCTCAACGCCCTGATGCATGTGGGGGCCAATCGGCTGATCAACGCCGCCCTAGAAGGACGCCAAGCCAGTGGCAATTAGCACGCCCAGCGGCGGCCGTAATCTGTTCTGGCAGATCAATATCACGCCGCTCACCGACATCTTCCTGGTCCTGCTGATCATCTTCATGATCACCGCCTCGGTTTCGATCGAAGCCCAAAGCCGAATCTCCCTGCCTCAAGCCGATCACACCGCTCCTGAACGGCGCGGCGTGATCGTCACCTACACCGCCAACCGTGAGATCTTCGTCAATTCCAAGGATATTCCCGCGGCTTTGCTGCAGGATACTTTGCACTCCGCGTTGGCGAATATCAGGCCCAAGGTGGTGATCTTTCAGGGCGACCGGCAAGTGCTGCTGGCTGACATGGTAACCTTGATGCGTATCGCGCAAGCCGCCGGCGCCGAGCAAATCGCGATCGCGGCCAAACGCGTTCCTCAGGCCCAGTTCGAGCGCTCGCTGGGACTGATTCAAAGCGGCGCGGGCGGCTGAGGGCAAGACCAATGGCTATGATGAACAGTCCTGGCAGCGATCTGTTTGCCGAAATCAACATCACGCCGCTCACCGACATCTTCCTGGTTTTGCTGATAATCTTCATGGTAGCAGCGGCGGTTACGATCGAGTCTGCCGCGCACGTCGGGCTGTCGCGCAGCGCGCAGGCAAGCAATCAGCCGCAACAAAAGACTGCGGTGGCGGTAAACTTGGACGCCTCGCGCCACCTGTACGTTGACGGCAAGCCGGTCACGCTCGCGAATCTGCAAAGCGCTTTGCAGCGAGCGCTGGCCACCACCACGGCCAAGGTGGTGGTCTTCAAGGGCGACCCGCGAGTAATTTTGGGTGACATGGTAATCGTGTTGGACATCGCCAAACGAGCGGGAGCGCAGCAACTGGGTGTCAGCATGGCGGAGCCCGGCGACATCGCAGCGTCGCAAGCATCACCCCAGGCCCCAGCGACGACCCCCTGAGCTCGGGGCGCCTCATGAATCGACTCTGGAGTGAGCTGGCCGCCGACCACACCTTGGGGGCGGCCCTGATTTTAGCTCTCGCGCTCGCGGCCTGCGCACTGGCGCTGGTCGCGGCCGGCCATCGCCAGTTTCGGCGCTGGCGTACCGCGCCGCGGCTGCCAGGTGAACCTGGCCGGCGTGGGCTGTGGGACACGGTGCGATTGCTGGGTGGCCCCTTTCCACTTTCGATTGCCCTGCACCTGGCGGTGCTACTTATCCTGGTGGGCGTCATTAAGCAGCACGCGGCGCCGGTCCTGCTGACTATCCGCTTGGAGGGCGGAGGTTTTGTCCCGCGCTCGGCGCTGGCCGCCCCGGCGCCACCTCAAGTTGCCACCCCCGAAACCGCGCCCTTGGATATCGCACGCCCGCCGGTGGTTGCGATGCGTACCCAGAACCTGGCCACCGACTACGTGCGCGCCATCGATCGCGCCACGTTGGAGATTGGTAGCGTTGGCCGCGGCGCGACCTACGGCCGAGGGGTGGGCAACAGCTTCGGCGGCTACATCGGCAGACTGCGCCACCAGGGGCTCGACGTCTGCCTGGTAATCGACGGCACGGGCTCGATGGGAGACGTGATCGACGACGTCAAGACCAAGATGAACCAGCTGGTGCTGGCAATCCATCGGCTGGTTCCCACCGCCCGGCTGGGCTTGGTCGAATTCGGCGGCCGTGGCGAACCTATCGAGGTCCACCCCTTCACGCTCTCGCCTGCCGTGATGGGCGGTTATCTAGGGATGATCGAGAGCCAGGGCGGTGGCGAGTGGCAGGAGGATACCCTGGGCGGTATCCGCGCCGCGGTGGAGCAGATGGCTTGGCGGCCGCGCGCCAAGAAGGTAATCGTGCTGGTGGGCGATACGCCTCCCTTCGCCGAAGACATGGAAAAGGTGATGGACTTGATCAGCCGCTTTCGCGCCGAGGATGGCACCTTCAACACCGTCGATGTAACGGTGGAAGAGCACGAACGCTTCCAGCGCGAGATGTACTACTCGCTCCATCACACCTATCCCAAAACCATCCCGCCCCTGCAGGAGTTCTATCTGGAGACTCAACATGCCTACCAGGAGATGGCGGCGGCGGGTGGGGGCGAATGGCGCAGCCTGACCATGGACATGCAGGTCAACCAGCAGGTCCTGATTCTGGCTTTCGGCCAGCAATGGGAGTCCCAGGTCGCAGCCTTCGGCGGCGGGATCGGCACCACCGCCGCCACCCCCTAATGTCCTGTTGCTACGGGAGCTTTGTTTCTTTTTACTTTCCGCAACCAACCGGCAGGCGTGGTTGAGAGCGTCACGACGGTGTGTTAACGCTTATCCTCGCGGGGCGTGGCGCAGCCTGGTAGCGCACCTGCCTTGGGCGCAGGGAGTCGGCCGTTCAAATCGGCTCGCCCCGACCAAAATCGGGTTGGATCGAGCCCGGAGGTTTTTCTCCGGGCTCCTTCGTCCTGGAATTTGAGGGGAGCGCCAATTTTTTCGCCAACGTACCGGTACACCGGGCGAGGGTTGCACGTGTGTGTCAGTTGCTGGCTCAATCCGGCCAGCGCGTCATGCTCATAGGGTTGAGTTGAACTCCTATTACAAAGTCAAAAATTTAGCGCACGCCAGCGCTCAGGCTCACCCCGAGCGCCCAAACGCACACCGGCGGAACTGATCGATGTCGCGTGTAAGCAAACTGGTACGCACGAAGCTGGGATTTCGCTGGCGGCGCCACCGTCACATGGTTGGCATTCCCCACTATTTCGATCCTATCGGGCGTTCCCAGTTCGAGTTGCTCAAGCTGCTGGGCTTGGCGCCGCATCATTACGTTCTGGACCTGGGCTGCGGCTCGCTAGCGGCGGGCAAGCATCTGATCCCCTATCTCGCGCCTGGCCACTACTGCGGGATCGAACCCAATTCGTGGTTGGTCGCGGATGGTATCGTTTACGAGCTGGGCAAGCGTTGGATTAACCAGCGCCATCCACGTTTTTCAGACAACGATCAGTTCGAATTGACGGTCTTCGATCAGAGTTTTGATTTCATTGTCGCCCATTCGATTTTTTCTCACGCTGCGCAGGCCCAAATCACCAAGAGCCTGAGCCAGGCCCGCCAAGCATTGAAGCCCGAGGGAATTTTCGTCGCCAGCTATTTCAAGGGTCAACACAACTATGAGGGCGAAGCCTGGGTCTATCCCGGCGCGGTCGCTTATACCCCGGCGAAGATGGCGGAGATGGCGGGGGAAAGCGGGCTGACGATGAAGGAACTGGTGTGGCCGGATCTGAATCAGACCTGGGTAGCATTCTTCAATCCGCGCGCCGAACCGACAATTACCAAGCGCCTAGTTGTGGCAGACCGGGCCGCCAACGACAAGGTCATCTATCCGGACCCGCGCGGACCGGCGTGGTTTCGCGATGTGGTGCGCAGATTGCCGCCCGCGCTAAGTAGCCTTTTTCCGCGCGATTCCAAAATGCCCGGCGCGCCCGGCGACTGAACTTCGCTCGAGCGGCGCAGGCCAGTTCAAGCGTAGGTACCTCCAGCTCTGCTCCGCCCGCGGTCTTTACGGGCCGTGCGATGGGTTTAAGTTGCCACAACACGAGCCTAAAATGGGATCGGATTGCCGCGATGGCTGATTGAAGGCGGCGAGGGCCCACAAGATCGTTACTATGCTCCGATTTTTACGACCGACGCTTTGGGGCGAGTTGCTGCTGCTAATGGTAGCGCTCACCGCCAGCGCGCAGGCCCAGCAATCTCTGGAGCTGCCCGCTCAATCCATGCCATCAATCCGCCCGCAGCCCGGAATAAAACTGCCTAATCCCCAAGGCAACAACGTTCAGACTATCCCGATGGCGCCGCCATCCCTTCACTCCCAAGGCAACTCAACCCAGGAGTTGCCGCCGATGCAGCCCCAGGGAAATGCCCAAGCATTGCCCCAAGTAATGCCGGCGCAACCGGTGCTGCCAGCGGTGTTTCGAGGCTGTTGGCGTGGCACAGTTTCTTATCTTGATCGGATCGAGCAGATCGGAGCCTGGCCCATTGGGGCCTGGATTCCCAAAACCTACCTGCTCTGTTATCGGAGGATAGGCAACGGTCCATTCAAGTTGACCTTTACTCAAGCTGGAATGGCGGGGTCCAGCCAAATCGCCCATCCCGCCGGTCAGATGAAGCTTATCTCCAGTGACGGCCGCAGTTACGCGACCATGGATGCCTACCTACAATTCGACGAGTACGATCCCATCATTCACTTCTTCACCCATTCCAGCTTTACCGTAAACGAAGCTGCCCGCTTGCAATGCGCGGTGGGCCCAGATGGGATGATGCGAGTTTCGGGGAGCGTCATGGGTTACCGCAACAGCGCGCCGTGGTTTCGCGCTTGGTGGCACGCCACCTTCGAGCAGGTCAAAAGCGCACCTGAGTGAGCGCCGGGTGGAATAACGCACCATTGGGGTAGGGCGCACAGGCCGCCGGAGCGGCCTGTGCGCTTGGCTTTTAATTCTGGCCGTGCTTGAAAAAATCGGGCACCAGATAAGCAAAGGTCCCGTTGCGCACCGAGTCGGTGGTGAACAGCTCGCCATGCGCCGGATCGAGCGCCACCCCGCTGGGATGGAGCAAATCGGTTTCCGCGCCACGGATGATCGCATGCGGGGCCACGTCGCCGTCGTCGGTTTCGTTCCACACCCCGATGAAACCGAGCGGACCCTGCCAAGCCAGCGGCGGCCCGGTACATCCAGGCCTGGGCTCGAACCCGCCAGCATCATAGGGCGGCTCGTAATACCAATTGCCGGCCGCGGCATAGATCTGACCATGGTAAGCCGCCACGTGCCACAGGCTGAGCAGCCCGGTAGTGGGTCCGGAGATAACCGCCTTGGGCTTGGCATCGCCCTGCGCGGTACGATCGTAAATGTAGAGTGCGCCCTGGAAATGCGCATTGCGCCCTGCCACTACCACCACGTTGCGTTCAGAGTCCACCGCCACTCCCGAGGGCAAGCGCAGTCCCGACACCGGCCCGCCATGGATCACGCGCAGCGGAGCCACGTCGCCGTTACCGCCTAGCGGGAAAACCAGCACCTGATCGGCCGTGAGGTCGGCGATGTACAGCTCGTTGTGCTGATAATCGATGGCCGGCTGCCAGGGGTTGTGGATCAGGGTATGCGGCCCCTGGATCACCCGCACCGGCGCCGGGTCGCCGTTGGCGTCGCCACGCAGGAAGACAATCGAGGCCGCCAGCGGTTCGGTGGCGACGATCAGGTCATCCTTTTCATCGTAGATGATGCCGTGGGCGACTCGCGTCAGTTTGGTCCGTTGTCCTTCGATCACTCGGTCCGGGCTCGCGTCACCACTTGCCAACCTGGCAAATGCCGCAATGCGCGGATCGCTGACTCAATTGGGTACCAGCAGTTCGTCGCGCTTGGAGTCGTAGGCAATCGCCTGCGGATTGCCAAAGCCGGCCGCGATTGCGTCCGCGGGTGCGTTGCGGATAAGTCGCCGGGGCGCCACGTCGCCCCGCGCGGTGCGCGGAAAAATCTCCGCCGTGTGGCCGAAATTAGCCACCCAGATCTCGTCGTGCAGGGCGTCATAGGCGACTCCCATCGGATGGCTAATGTAAGTATGGGGACCGGCCAGGACCCCGACCGGGGCCACGTTGCCCCGGGCATTGCGCGGGAAGATCAGAATCTGGTTGGCCGCTTCGTTGGCCACGAACAGCAGGTTATGGGCGTCGTCCACCGCGATCCCAGTGGGCCAGTTGAAGCGGGTCTTGGAGCCCTGGATGACGCGTACCGGAACCGCGTCGCCTTCGGCGTCGTCGCGAAAGACCGCCACCGACGGCGGGTAATAGTGGCCGCCGTCGCGGTAATCCATGTCCCAGTAGCCAGGATTGGAATTGCCATAGTTGGAGACGAAGATCTCGCTGTTCTTTTCGTCCCATACCAGGCTGTGGGGATCGTTCAGGTCAGTGTGCGGACCGCGAATCGAGCGCACCGGGCGATCGGCGCCATGCGCCTGCAGACGGTAAAAAATGATCTCAGCGTTATGCTGAATCGCCACTGCCATCTGCTTGTAGCGCTGGCTGAGCGCGATCCCGTAGGAGCCGTGCGGAACCGCCAGCACTCGCGACTTGTAATTGCCATTGGCGGTGTACGAAAAGGCCGCCACATCGTCACCGATATCGTTCTCCGTGGTGTAGAACTCATGGCGCACCGGATCGACCGCGATCCCAGCGGCGAAGGACAAGAAAGTCGCCGGCCCCCTAACCCACGTTCGCGCCGGGGTCACCGTCAGGTTGTGCGGCGTAGCCTTCACGTTGATGTCATAAACCAGCACGCTCTTTAAGTTGGTGTCGCTGAGCACCGCGATCCCGTTGCGAGGATCCAGGGCGATCCCGTTGAATTCCGGATAGGGGTCCATCAGCGCCGCGCAGGGCGCCACCGCACCGCCCGCCATCGTGGTAAAAGCTTTGATGAATTTGGGCGATAGCTCATAAACCTGGTTCTCGCCCTGAACCGGCGGGTGAAGCAAGCCGCCCCCACCGGGATGTGCCCGCGGTGCGCCGTTGGCGGGATGTGCACTCTTGCCATGGCTCGCCTCCTGGGCGTAGGCGCGTCGCAACCCCAACCACCCACGGGTCGCCGCATTATCGACGACCACACTCAGGCCCAGCAACAGGACGCCGATAGTGCCAGCGACCCCGACCACCATGCGGGACTTTTTCATTTAAGACCCCCGGCCGACCGCAACCGTAGATTTAGCGCAATTGACTGTACAAGCGAGCCTGAAAACCTGTCAACGCTGCGCTTCCCCGCCATCACCGCGCCAGCGCGCGCCTGAGTTCTCCTCGCACTCGCGCAAAACTGGCCGAGAGGAGGTCACGCCGCCCCGGATCTTGAGCGAGCGGGATCATCGCTCGACCGGAAGCCGCGCATCGGCCCATTCGATCATGCCGCCTTTCAGATTCCAGACGTGCTCGAAGCCCAATCCGGTGAGGATCGCAGCGGCGGTGGCGCTTCGGACCCCAACGCGGCAGATCGCGACGATGTCGCGGCCCTTGGCATACCCAAACTCATCGACCCGCTCGGGCAGTTGCTTCAGCGGGATTAGATGGGCACCCGCGATATGACCCAGCTCTCCGCGATACTCATCTTCTTCGCGAATATCGATTAATATCGGCGGAGTGGCACTGGCGAGCCGCACGTGCAACTCGGCGGCGCTCAGCTGGCGCACCTGGTTGAGTTGCGCCAGCGTGGGAAACTTGAGCGCGCCCGCGTCGATGTCGGATTGGTTGGGTTGCAGCGCCTCCTGGATGCCCTCGGGCAACGGCAAGCCGAGGTTGTTCATCAGGTCGATGTATTCCTCGCGGGATCTGCCCGCCAGGCGCGGATTGGAGCGCTTCTCCTCGCCGATGGTTGAATGGGTGTGTCCGCGATAGTCGTGCGCAGGGTAAACCAGCGTCTCGTCGGGAAGCGTGAACAGCTTGCGCATTATTGAATCGTACTGAATGCCTGCCTCGCCGCCCGCGAAATCGGAGCGTCCGGTCCCATGGATGAACAGAACATCGCCGGTGAAGACGCGGTCCTTCGCAAGCAGGCTTATCGAATCCGGGGTGTGGCCCGGGGTATGGAGGACACGGAGTTCCTCGTTGCCCACTTTCAGCGCCTGACCGTCTTCGACATGGATACTGACGTGCGGAGCGGGCGCCAGACGATGCATCACGACCGGCGCACCGGCCAGTTCGCCCAACACCAACGCGCCGCTGCGATGATCGGCGTGAGTGTGGGTGTCGACGATCGCCTCCAAGCACCATCTGTGATAGGCGAGGACCGCGAGATAGCGCTCGATCTTGTCATGCAAAGGATCGATGACGGCGGCCTTGCGGCTTGCTTCCGAGATCGCCAGATAGGTTTTGCACTTACCCCAATTGAGTTCGCGAAAGATCATTTGACCGCTCCAGCGATTTCAAGGTCTCGCGGCCAGCGCGGTTGAACGCGCAAGGAACCGCGCCGGCAGGTCAGGAGCGCAGCCAAGCAACGATACGCTGATGGATCCCGACCGGGTCGAAGCCGGCAAAGGCATGGCCGGCGCCGGGGATTATCCACAGCTCGGCTTGGGGTAAGCGTTGCTTGAGCACTTGCGCGTTGGCGGGCGGAATCACCTGGTCTTGGTCGCCATGAATGATCATCACAGGGCAGGAAATTTGCGGCAGGCGCTCGTAACTTTCGAATTCAGCCACGCTGAGCAGGGTCTTCTCGGCAACCTCCGGGGTGATCGCCGGCACCGCGGCCAGCGCCAGCAAAAGCATCGGCTTGAGCTCGGGATGGGCGGCAAGAAAAGGCGCGGGATAGAGCAGCGGCAGCAGGATATCCAAGGCCCGCTCGGGGGCGCTGGCGGCAAGCTTGGTCCCGGCCAGCAAGTCCATCAGTACCTGCTCGGGCGGCCGCACCGCGTGAACTCCTCCACACCAGGTGCAGCCCAGGATCAGCTTCTTGACCTGCGCGGGATGGTCGAGGGCCAATTGTTGCGCAATCATGCCACCCATCGAGATGCCATAGATGTGGGCGGCGCCAATCCCCAGCGCCTGGAGCAAATTGCTGGCATCCTCGGCCATCGAGGCCACTGAGTAGGGACCGCTGGGGCGCTCGGAAGTGCCGGTGCCACGGTTATCGAAGAATATGCATTGGAAGCCGGACAGAAAGGGCAGGATTGGCGTCCACGCCGCGCCGGGCATCCCGTAGCCCATCAGCAACAGCAACGGTTCGCCCGTGCCGTAGGTTTCGTAATGCAATTTTATGGAACCAGCCTGGACCAGTGGCATACCAATCTCCTGGGCGCCAAAAATCGCCCAAACCTGACGCTAGTTCAGTTGCGGGGCCAACAAAAGTGGCTGGCGCGGCACGGCGCTTACCTACCAGTCGTACGAGACGCCTGCCCCGCCGCCCTGACCCGAGGGGCCGCTGGCGGAGAAGATCTGCCAGGAGGCGGGATGCTCCTGTTGCTGTTTATGGAAATACAGCACCATCTCGGTCGAGCCGATCCCCAGCAGCGCCGAACCCACGACGTCGGACAGCCAGTGGGCGCCGGTGCCGATCCGGCCCACCCCCACCGCAGTGGCGGCGCCGTAGGCGGGAATCGCCACCATCCAGTTATTGTCGGCGTATTCGCTCAAGCCGCAGGCCAGGGCGAAAGCCGGAGTGGCATGGCCAGAGACAAAGGACTCGCCGTTGTCCCAAAATGCCCAGCGCCCATTGCCGCGATAAGGACGGGCGCGCGCGAAGCCGTATTTGAAGGCAAAGGTGAAGGCCGCGCCCACCGCCGCCCCTTCGCTGGTCGTAATCATGAATTGGCGGGTGCGCTGGTTGTCAGTGTAAAGCCCCCAGCCGTAGGTTGCCGCCGTCACCCCGAGCATGCCGAAAGTAGGGACGTCCTCCAAAACGGTGCCAACGCCGGAAGACATCCCACGAAAATGGCCATACACCGTGTTGTCTAGGGCAAAGCCGGTCCCCAACGCGGCGCCCGCGCCTAGCAGCGTGTAATAAAAGACCGGAGTGCGCAGCGCCTGCCCCAACAACACCGGCGCGGTGAAGAAATCGTAACTGTCGTTGACCGCCTTGTTGACGACGAACCGGCCATCGGCAGCAATTTGGT
Organism: Candidatus Binataceae bacterium; assembly: GCA_035294265.1. Classification (NCBI taxonomy): domain Bacteria; phylum Candidatus Binatota; class Binatia (SeqCode); order Binatales (SeqCode); family Binataceae (SeqCode); species Binataceae bacterium (SeqCode). Next base: position 71,413 of record DATGLK010000095.1, on the reverse strand, counting down.
CGCTCACGCTGCTGTTGTCGGCTTGCGCCGCATAAGGGGCTAGGCAGACCAGCAGCGCGAAAACTGCCGCGCTCAGGCTGACGATTTTCATCCCACAACCGTCCTCGTGCGCTTTGTCGCACCCAAAGGATTGCCCACGCGGTTTGCGGGGCTAATCTGTTTTAAACAAAGCGCGCCGGTAGAACAACCCACTGCCCCTCGCCCACCGGCTCATCTCCGAAGCACCGAAGGCGTCGCCCTGGATTGCCCCTATCGGTAGCTCGCCGCTTTGAAGGACACTAGCCTGCTTGAAGGAGATTACGGTCATGCCCACGCTTCATTCTGCGATCATTCGCGCGAACGAGTTTTGCTCTGCCAACAATCTTCGCATCCCCATCCTGCTGGCGCCGATGGCTTCGGCCTGCCCACCGTCGCTGTCAATCGCGGTTGCCGACGCCGGTGGCATGGGCGCTTGCGGTGCGCTGACAATGGCGCCGGCGGCGATCGAACGCTGGGTAGCGGAAACCAGGGCCGGCAGCCGCGGCCCCTTCCAACTCAATCTGTGGATCCCCGACCCGGCCCCGACGCGTGAGAGCGCCGCCGAGGACGCGGTCCGCGCTTTTCTGCGCGATTGGGGCCCCGAGGTGGCCCCGGCCGCCGGCAATACCGAGCTGCCGGATTTCGCCGCCCAGTGTGAGGCGATGCTCGAAGTCGCGCCGGCGGTTATTTCCTCGATCATGGGCCTTTATCCACCCAGCTTCGTGCAAAGGATGAAATCGCGAGGGATCAAGTGGTTTGCCACTGTGACCACCGTGACCGAAGCTAAAATTGCCGAAGCCGCCGGCGCCGATGCGATCGTCGCGCAAGGTATGGAGGCTGGCGGCCATCGAGGCGCCTTTGAGAGCGCTCAAGCCGAAGCCGCGATGGTGGGACTTTTTTCGCTATTGCCGGCAGTGGTTGATGCGGTCAGCGTGCCAGTCATCGCCGCCGGCGGCATCGCGGACGCCCGGGGGGTCGCGGCAGCTCTCCTCCTAGGTGCGTCAGCGGTCCAGATTGGTACCGGCTTCTTGCGCTGTCCGGAAGCGAAGCTGCCGCCGGTGTGGGCAGATGCCCTCGGAAGGACGCTACCAGAACAAACGTTGGTCACGCGAGCCTTCTCCGGCCGCGCCGGACGCAGCATCGCAACGGCCTATGTGCGTGCGGCCGCGGCGCCGGGTGCGCCGCGACCGGCCCCTTATCCGGTTCAGCGCGGCTTGACGCAAGCGATGCGTGATTTGGCAATCAGGAACAACGATATCGACAGGATGCAGGCGTGGGCCGGGCAGTCGGCCGCCCGGGCGCTCGCGCGACCAGCCAGTGAGGTCGCGCGCGAGCTTTGGGAGGGCGCTCAACTGCTTCTCGGGCAGGGCTCCTGAAAACAGGCTACGGCGCGAGCGGCCAGACAATCCTGGGCCGTTTCGCTTGGCGCGCTTCCTGACGCTTATCTTGGCTGAGGGCCAAAAAGGGCCTGCTACCCGGGGTTAATGCATCATGGCGCCGCCATCGACCAGGATGGTCTGGCCGGTAATGAAGTCGCTGTCAGCCGAGGCCAGAAAAATCACCGTGCCGACCAGATCCTCCGGCACCTGATCGCGCTTGAAGGCGCGATCGCGCAGATTACGTGCCCGTGCCTCGCTCATCGCTTCTAATCGGCTGCGAATGTTACCGCTGAGGGTAAGCCCGGGCGCCACGCAGTTGACCGCGATCCCCTCGCCTCCCAACTCGCGCGCCGCCGCCCGGGTCAACGCGATCACAGCACCCTTGGAGGCCACATAATGCAACTCGCCCGGGGGGGCGCTGAAGAAAGTGCTGGAGGCAATATTGATGATCTTGCCGTAATGCTGGCGGCGCATCACCGGCAACACCGCCTTGATGCATTCGAACGGTCCGCGCGTATTGACCGCCATCATCCGGTCCCATTGCTCCGAAGTGATGTCGCTCAGCGGCTTGGGCGTGTCCGGACCTCCTAGCCGTGCGGCATTGTTGACCAATACCTGGATGGCGCTGAAGGCAGCCACGGTCCGGCGCACCATTTCAGCAACCGCGGCGGCGTCGGTTACGTCCACCTGCATCCCGATCGCCTCACCTCCCGCCCGCTTTATCGCATCCACCACCGGCGCCGGATCGACGATGTCGCTTACGCTCAGACGCGCCCCTTCGGCCGCCAATGCGAGCGCATAAGTTGCGCCCAGCCCCTCCAGGCTGCCGGCTCCGGTTACGATTGCCACTCGACCACTCAGTCTTCCCATTTGATCTGCTCCATCGGCACGGGCCGAAACTTTGACCTTACCCGTCAAGTTCCGGGTAATGGCGAAAGATCCCTTGATTGTTGAACGGAATACGGCGCTCGGAAGCCAGGTAGGCGGCGATCCGCGGACGCTGAGCAACCCGTTGATGCAGGTCGAGCAACCGCGAGTACCGTTTGCCCTGCCGCTCCATCGCGCGGGGAAAGGCGAACTTGAGCCCTTCCACGATTTGAAACAGCGACAGGTCGGCGTAACTGGGCTTGCTCCCGGCAAGCCAGCGCCCTTGGCGCTCCAACACCCGCTCGTAGTAGCCCAGATGCTTGGGCAGGCGCAGTTTCAGGAAAACCTCGGCACGGCGCGCGGCTTCGGGCTTCTGATCCTCGTAATACAGGCTGGAGCCGATCGGATGGTGAGTATCGTGGACCTCCACCAGCAGGTCTGACATGGTCAGTTGAAGCTGATTGACCCACAGCCGGCCGGCCTCGGTTGCCGGCGCCAAACCGTGGCGAGCGCCCACGAACATCAAGATGTTAGCGGTCTGCCCGATTAGCAGTCGCCCAGCCTTGAGAAAGGGTGGCGCAAAAGGCGGATGGCCAGCCTCGCTACCGTTGAGCAAGCGCGTCAGCGCGGCAACCCCGCCATGGCGCTCATCGCGCGCGACATCGATATACTCGACCGCAACCTCTTCCAATGCCAGGCGCACAAATTCTCCCCGCCCCTGGATCAAAGGCCAGTAGTACAATTCGTAGGGCATGGTCGCAACCTTCCTCGGTTAAATGTGTTGGCTAACAGGGCATTGCGGTTTGCCCGGCGTCATCCCTCAATAACACTGGCTTAGTAGCAAGCGCCAGTCGCGAGCGTTCAGCGACCTTTACAGGGCCGCTCGCGCCACTGCTTCCTGCCATTTGCGCGGTGGGTACTGGCACGGGGATTTACCCTGGCGTCGCCGCGGGATAAGGATTGTGCCTCAGAGGAACGATGTGAAGCACGCCGACGTACAACCGCACATCGAGACGGAGACCACAAACGCGGCGGCGGAAGACTCCGCTTCGGGCGAGCGCAAGCGGCAGGAGCGGCTGATTTTCGACGTCGGAATGCACACCGGGCAGGACACCGACTTTTATCTCAAGAAGGGTTTCAAAGTGGTCGGGATCGAGGCCAATCCGCGGCTGGTAGCGCAATGTGCCGCGCGCTTTCGCTCCGAGATCGACCAGCAGCGGCTGGTTGTTCTCAATGTCGCGATCGCGCGCCAGCCCGCGACCTTGCCCTTTTACATAAATCTAACCCACAGCGAATGGAGTTCGCTGGACCCGAAGTTAGGCATGCGCGAGGGCCGCTTCGAGACCATCGAGGTACCCGCCGTCACTCTGGCCAGCATCCTCAACCGCCACGGCGTGCCCTACTACCTTAAAATCGACATCGAGGGGTACGACGATATCGCCCTGGAAAGCCTGGCTAGCACACGCATCAAACCCCGCTTCGTGTCGGTGGAAAGCCCGCATCTGTCGACTCTGGAATATTTACAATCGCTGAGTTACAGCCGCTTCAAGTTCATCAACCAGGCGCAAGTGCGAAAGATGCGATGCCCGCGGCCGGCGCGCGAGGGCATGTACGTACGCTACAAGTTCGAGTTCGGCTCAAGCGGCCCCTTCGGCGAAGAGAGCGTGGGTCCCTGGCTGAGCGCCGAAGAGGTCGCCCGCGCGATTAGCACCTATTGGGGCAATCCCAAGCTGGATCCGGCGGTTGACGGCTGGTTCGATCTGCACGCCGGCCTGGCCGAGACGGCTGATTCGGCACCAGCGGCCGCCGGCGTGTGGCGGCGGATTAAGGCGCGTTGGCGTAAGCCCCATCCGGGCTAGCGTCGCGTCCGATAGGTATCTGACCCGCGGCGCACGCCGGTCTCCTCGGACAGCTTGGCGAATTGCCGGCGCGCGGGCGGCCCCTCCCCACTAAGCCCAAGCCGGTAACGGTTTCTGCGGCAACGAAGCGCTCCACTTATTTGGGAGACGCAACACTAGCAGGCTTCACTTCGCGAAAAGACAGAACAAGCACTCACCTATTGCCGATAGGGATTGGGCGTTATACCCGGACGAACGTGGCGGCCACGTTCTTGGGTCGCGTCACTTCACTTGCCAGCCGCATGCTGGTGTGACAGCGCGGCCGCGCGCAACTGGGAAAGCGTGGTGCGCGAAGTGATGGCTTCCCCAGCCAGCGGCAGCTCCAACAGCGCCGCGCATCCCTGCGCGCGCGCCCGTGCAAAAGCGGGCGCAAACCCGGCGTTGTCCTCGACCCGTTCCGCATACAAGCCGTAGGCGCGCGCCAGCGCCACAAAATCGGGATTGCGCAGCTCGGTGGCGCTGACCCGGCCCGGATAATGGCTCTCCTGATGCATCCGGATAGTGCCGTACATCCCATTGTTGACGACCAGGAAAATCGGAGCCGCGCCATATTGCATCGCGGTCGCCAATTCCTGCCCGTTCATCAGAAAGCAGCCATCGCCGGAAAACGACAAGACCGGACGCTGGGGATAGATCAAGGCGGCCGCGATCGCCGCCGGGACTCCATAGCCCATCGAACCGCTCACCGGGGCCAGCTCAGTGCCCAAGCCGCGATAATGCCAGAAACGATGAATCCAGCCGGTGTAATTGCCAGCGCCGTTGGCAACGATCGTCTCCGCGGGCAACTGCTCACGCAGCCAGGCGATGAGGGGGGCCAACTGCAGCGCGCCCGGATTGCCAACCGGGGCCGTATAGTCGAGGTAATTTTGATGGGCCACGGCGGTAAACTCGGCCCAGGCCGAGGAATCAACCGGGGCTAGTTGGCGCAACGCTCGCGCGAAGTGTGCCATGCCAGAATTGATCGCCAAGTCCGGCTGATAGACCTTGCCCAGCTCTTCGGCACCCGCGTGCACGTGGACCAGTTTCTGGTGCGGGCGCGGCGCTTGCAGCAGGGTATAATTGGCCGTGCTCAGCTCATCCAGCCGAGTCCCGACCGCGACAATCAGATCTGCCTCCTTGACGGCCGCCGCCAGCCGAGGATTGGCACCGTTGCCCAAATCGCCGGCGTAACAGGGATGAAGATTGTCGAAATGATCCTGGCGGCGAAAAGTGGTCGCGGTAGCCAGCCGATTGTCTTCGGCGAAGGCAGTAATGTCGGCCACTGCTGGCTTGTTCCAGGTACTGCCGCCCACCAGCATCAAGGGCCGCCGGGCCTGGGCTAGCATCTGGCGCAAATGCTCCACATCGGCCGGATCGGGCGCGGCTTGCGTGGCGCGATAGGGTGCCGCATCGGCCACACTGACCCGCTCGCGCAACATGTCCTCGGGCAGCGCCAGCACTACCGGACCAGGCCGTCCGGAGGTCGCCACGCTGAAGGCGCGCGCGACCAGCTCGGGAATGCGCGCTGGGTCGTCGATCTGCGCCACCCATTTTGCGATCGGTGCGTACATCAGGCGGAAGTCGATTTCCTGGAAGGCCTCGCGGCCGGCCTGAGCGCGCCCGACCTGGCCGATGAACAAAATCAGCGGGGTGGAATCCTGGCGCGCGGTATGGATGCCAACGCTGGCGTTGGTGGCGCCCGGCCCGCGAGTGACGAAACAGATTCCCGGCCGCCCGGTTAGCTTGCCGTAAGCTTCGGCCATGTAGGCCGCGCCACCTTCCTGGCGACACACGATGAAGCGCAACTTATCGCGAACATCGTAAAGCGCATCGAGCACCGCCAAGTAGCTCTCGCCCGGGACGCCATAACCGATCTCTACGCCATGGATCAAGAGCTGCGCGACCAGGACCTCGGCGCCGCTGCGAGTGCCGGTATGCGTTGCCACGAATCGTCCGCGAAAACTGCTGAAGCTCTACGCTGAACCCGATGGCGAGCCTTACTTGGCCACGCCCTCGTGCGCCCACGCCGGCGGCGGCGCCAAAGGATCGGGTTCGGGTCCTTCGACCGCGAGATGGTCGGCGCGGTTGACCTTAATCACGTCGCGCCATCGCGGATTGTCGCAATAGACTTCCAAAGTATGACCGTCGGGATCCTTGAAGTAGACGCTGCGGGTGATGCCGTGATTGATCGTGCCCACGATCGGCACTTGCTTGGCGCGCAACTCGCCATAGGCACGTTGCAAGTGGGCCCAATCCTGCAGCCGGAAAGCCAGATGATAGAGCCCAATTTCGTCCTCGCGCGGCCCCTTGGCCTCCTGCCCGATTTCCAAAAACGCTACCTCGTGATGGTCGCGCTGCGGGTTGCACGACATGAACAACATGTGTTCCTCGGGGTAGGTCTTGACCACCTGCAGGCCGAGCACGTCGTGATAGAACTTGCGCGTCACCTCCAGGTTGCGCACCTTGAGGACCGCATGTGCCACTCGATCCGGGCATATCATGATGGTCTTTCTCCCGAACTTTGAGCTACGCGTTATATATCGCTTTTCCACCAAACGGTCGATGGCGTGGGCGGCGGGCTACTCATAGCGCAAGGCTTCGATCGGGTTGAGCAGGGCCGCCTTGCGCGCCGGATAGTAGCCGAAAAAGATTCCGATCGCGGCCGAAAACACGAATCCGCCGAGCACCGCGCTGGAGGACACCAAGGTCGGCCACCCAGCGATTACCGAAATGGTTTGCGAGGCGCTCACCCCGGCCACGATGCCCGCTACGCCGCCGATCACGCTCAACAGCAAGGCTTCAACCAAAAACTGCATCAGGATTTGGCTGCGGCGCGCGCCAATTGCCATCCGAATCCCGATTTCGCGCGTCCGTTCAGTGACCGAAACCAGCAAAATGTTCATGATCCCAATCCCGCCCACCAACAACGAAATCGAGGCCACGGTGGCCAGCAGCAAGGCCATGATACGGCTGCTACCCTCGGCGGCGGCGGCAATCGCGCTCAAATTGCGAACGTCAAAATCGTTGGGCTGGCCAGGCTGAATGTTGTGCCGCCGATGCAGGGTCGCGGTGATTTGCGCTATCGCCTGGGGAATCGCGGCCTGGCTGACCGCCTGCGCGAAAATGGTATGCACCCTGCCAATCAGTTTGGGCGGACTGCCGAAAGGGCTCATCTGGGCCGCGTCGGAGCTATAAATGGAAGTCACCGGCGCCACCGCCGCATAGGGATTAAGCACGCTGGGCGTGGCCGTGGCACTGGCGCTGACGGGCGGCGCCGCCACCCCCAGAACCTTGCGCTCGGCCGTAGTGAAGGGAATCATCGCGACGTCGTCCTGATCTTGCCCCCAGCCCGATTGCCCCTTGGCCTTGAGCACCCCGATAACCCGCACCTCAACATTGCGGATTCGAATGGTTGCGCCCACGGGGTTGTCGAAGCTGCCAAACAGATTTTTGACTACGGTTTGGCCCAAGACACAGACCCGCGCCGCGCGGGTGGCTTCGCGCTGGTCAAAGGGACGTCCAGCCACGATCGGCCAATTGATGATCGAGAAGTAGTTGGGGGTTACTCCTTGGACGTTGGTCGTCCAGTTTTGATTTCCATAGGTAACTTGCGCCAATTGCCGATCCAAATAGCTGACACTGGCCACCGCCGAATCTCGCTTGGCGATCGCATCGGCATCCTCCACCGTCAGGGTCGAGCTGCTGCCGAAGCCGGCGCGCACCCCATTGGAAGTCACCGCACCCGGCAACACTATAAGCAGATTGGTGCCCAGGCTGGCGATTTGCTCTTCCACCGCCTGATTGGCCCCCTGTCCCACCGCCACCATCGCGATCAGCGCCGCCACCCCGATGAAAATCCCCAGCATCGTCAAAACCGAGCGCATTTTGTTGCGCGCCAGCGCCCGGCCGGCCACCCGCAACACCATCAACCCGAACATCGGCACACGCGTTTCAGCTTGCTCAGGCTGGTCGGACACACTGATGGCGGCGGTGGCTTCGTCGGCCGATGCAAGTACTGGCGCCGGTGCCACATTGCGGCGATCCGAAAGGATTTGCCCGTCACGCAGGGTTATCACGCGCTCGGCGTAGGCGGCAACGTCGGCTTCGTGAGTGACTAGTACCACGGTCAGGCCGCGTTCACGATTGAGCCGCCGCAGTACTGCCATGATTTCGGCGGAGGTTTGCGAATCCAGATTGCCGGTGGGTTCATCGGCCAGCAGAATCGCCGGATTATTGATCAGCGCACGGGCGATCGCGACCCGCTGCTGCTGACCGCCAGAGAGCTGATTGGGATGATTGCTCTCGCGCCCACCCAAACCCATCAGCTTGATGGTCTGGCGCGCACGCTGGGCACCATGCTCGAAATCGCCCGAGTAATACAGTGGCAGCTCGACGTTTTCCAGCGCGCTGGTGCGCGAGAGCAGGTTGAAGCTCTGAAAGACAAACCCGATTCGGCGGCTACGAACGGCGGCCAACTCGGCCTCGCCCAGCGCCGCTACGTCGACCCCCTCCAGCCGGTACGATCCGGCGTCCGGTTTGTCCAAACAGCCGATGATGTTCATCAGGGTGGACTTGCCCGAGCCCGACGCACCCATGATCGCCACGAACTCGCCAGCCTCGATTCGAGCGGTGACGCCGCGCAGCGCGCGCACCTCGACATCGCCTAGATGGTAGGTCTTAACCAGCCCCTGGAGGTCAATTACCGGGTGCGCCATACTCTAGCCGCGTAGAGGGCACGGCTGGATACGCGCGGTTGGAATAAGTTTATCCAGTGCAAACGGTAATCGGCGCGCGCCGCCCCTCCTCGCCCCGTGCCAAGACGGCGCCGCTCTCCTTTTGGTTGACCCGACCCCGCCAGCCGCGGCTCCGGCGAAGCCGAAAATGCTAACAATTCCCCCGCTTTTACTCAGACCAGGTCATAATCTCGAAATTGTGACCATTGGGGTCCATGAAGTAAAAGCCGCGCCCATTTCTGCGATCGTTGATTTCACCGGGATGCTCAAAAAGCTGGTCGGAATAGTAATTGAGCCCCATTTCCTTGATCCGGCCGAAGATCGCGTCGAATTCCTGGGCGCTGACCCTAAAGGCATAATGGTTGGTGGAAAATTCGCCCCTCCGCTCGTCATAATCCAGGGTCAGGTCGGGACTAACCCGCACCATCTGAAAATGGGCGAAGGGCTCGACCTCCAACCCCAGCAGCCGCGCCAGAAATTCCGCCGATGCTTTGGGGTCGTGGGCCGGCACGATCGTATGATTGAGCGATACCGCCATCGTAGTAACCTCCCGCTGCGGCCGGGCGCCGCCGAGCAGAACCGTACCGTTGTTTATTTGTAGCGCCGGCTACAGGAAGCTTGCAAGCTAGCCCGCGCCGGGCTGAAATCAGCACGCTAAGGCAGCAGGCGTGGTACCAAGACTGAAGCAGGAGAAATCGTGATGGACGACATCGTTGTCTGCCGTGCGCAAGCAAGCGACCTTGACGGTATCATGCGGCTGGCGCTTGCCAACGAGGCGCAAGCCGGCGGCATGCTGACCGGCCATGTACCGCGCGAGCTGGTAGCCGAAACGATGGAGCGGATGCCGGTGATCGTGGCACGCCGGGCGACCGAGGTGGTGGCATTCGTGATTACCTGGGAAAGCTCCGCCAAAAGTGAGTCGCCGGTGGCGGCGGCAATGAAGCTGGCATACCAAGCCAAAGCCCCGGCCTATTTCCAAGGTCCGATTTGCGTGGCCCAGGAGCTGCGCGGCCGGCGCCTGGCCCAGGCGATGTTCAAAAAGCTGCGCGAATATCTTCCCGAGCATGAGGCGGTGTGTTTCATTCGCGCCGACAACACACCCTCCCTCAAGGCCCATCGCGCGATGGGGATGGAGGAGCGCGCCGATTTTCGCGTCCAGGGTCAGGACTTCAAAGTCTTGTCTTATCGCCCACCCAGCTAGCCGCGGATTAGCCTCACGTCGCAGGCGCGGACGGGGCGGCCTCGACGCGGCGATGGCGATGGATCATAACCGCGGCCACTGCGGCGATGGCCAAGGCGATCAGGCCCAGCACCACGATCAGCCACAAATAGCCCTCGATATTAGTACCGATGATCGCGGTGGCGGCCAGCAACAGACTGATCCAGATAAAGCTGTGATCCAGATGCACGCCGGCCAGAAAGCAGGTCACCGCCAACAGCAGCACGGTCATCAGGGCGGCCGAGTCGGCGTCCATCTGTCCCCATTCCAATTGCAGAAAAATCACCCGCACCGCCAGCATCGCGCCCAGCCAATGGGCCGCTTCGCGCAGCAGAACACGCCACACCGGCATCACCGGATGCCTGGTTCGCAGCGCTTGCCAGGTACTCACCAGGCCAAAGATGGGAAACATCGCGGTCCAATAAAAACGCGCATCCAAATGCGAATAGTTAGTCAAGAATAGGCCGAACAGGACCAGCGCGGTCAGCAGGGCGGCGGCCAGCACGCGATGCAAAATCGCCGCGCGCAGCCGGTGTCCGCTCCCCGCCACGGCCACCGGCGCGGTCTTGTCGATGGTCTGTTCCGATGTCACTTCAGCCATAGCTGTCCTTTTTCCGGAAAACTCGACTATTTCAGGTTCGCATCCCAAATCGAGTTGAGCAACGCCGCCAAACGGTATCCAGCCGCCGCCAGTTGCGCTCCCGCCAAGTGGGCGGATTGGTTCAAATAATCCTGGCTCAAAACCACGGTACGGCGCGGCACCTCGTAGCAGGAGAGCAGCGGGGCGCAAGGCTGGAGTGGAATGGCCAGGGGCTGGTAGACGGCGCTGAGCGCCAATTCATGCGAATGCCAGGCGATATGCGCGGCACTGTCGGGCCCCCAGTGCATTTGCTCGGCCGTGGGCGGATAGAGGGCTTGCAAGCGCCGGGCGCTCTGGGACGCATCGTTGGCTCCCAACTGAGTCTCAAGCTGCCAGACCACGGCATCGTCCCAGGCATTATGAAGGTTGCGTGCGCGCACGGGCGAAATCACTTTCTCACAGTTGCCGCCGAGATCGTGGTCGGTGGCGGCATGCAGGGGCTGGAACAGGTCACCCACCAGGTGAATTTCAAAGGCCAAATCGCCTTCGCCGCCCCAGCGATCGTAAACTTGGCTGCGCAAGCGCTTGGCGAACTGGTTGACCTGATCGACCACACAGGCCTCGCCTGGACATCGCGCCGCGATATCGGAGGGACGGTCCTGCAGGCAGAGATCGATGAAATGCCACAGTTCGCTGGCTGGATCCTCACGTCGATATTCGGTGTCCGGCCACACCGAAATACGAGCCATCGCGGCGGCCACCGCGCCGGGCTGATCCTGCAGACCTAGAATTCGCGCCACCTGTGCGCGGGCCGGCGCGCGCAACCGGTCAGCGGCGATCGAGGCCACTATCTGGTGCCCTTCTTCACCCCAAGCCAGCGCCATGCCAACCCAGCTCGCAAACATGAGCAGGGCCAAACACGCAGGAAGCCACAGCCTGCGCAACCAATTCATCCGATCCGCGGGAGCCCGCGTTGCCTGAAGCGCCATTTCAGCGGGTCGGCACGCCATTGCTCAGAGCGCGCTCCAACTCCAAATCGTAGCCATAAATGTCGTTGAAAAAGCGCACCTCGCCGCTGCGCAACACGAAGGCTGTGGTATACACGATCAGTACCGGGAGGGGCTGTGCAAGGTTGACTTGATAGGAATCGCGCTCTCCCTCCATCGCTGCCAGCACGTGCGTACGGTCCCAATTGCCGGGATTGTGGCGCAGCACCCAAACCGCCAGCGACACTGGATCCTGGACTCGAATACAGCCGTGACTGAAATCGCGCCGGCGGCGCGCGAATAGCGCGACCGCCGGGGTGCTGTGCAAATAGACGCTGTAGCTGTTGGGGAAGATGAATTTCACCAGTCCCAAAGCGTTTTTGGGGCCGGGGCGCTGGCGGACCGACAGCTTGCCCGAGCGTATCCCCGCCAAAATCGCGCCGTCCATCGCACCCGTGATGATCGCCCCGCTGCGGTCGACCACTTCGTAGCCATGCTCGGATAGATAGTTTGGGTTGCGGGCCAGCTTGGGTACCAACTCGGCGCGCTGGATGCTAAGGGGAACGTTCCAGTAGGGGCGGAAGACCAGATAGCGCATCGGCTCGGCAAAGACCGGAGTCTTGTGCCGGTAGGAACGGCCGACCACCACTCGCATCTGCAAGACATTGCGATAATCTTTGTTCCAGCAGCGAAGCATGAATTCGGGAATATTGACGATCAGCGGTGGCTGCGCGTAGGTCTGCGGAACCCAACGCCAGCGCTCCAGACTCAGCCGAAGCTGCTCCACGCGCCAGCTCAGTGGTACATTGAGCTGCTCCAGGGTGGCCCGGCCCAAACGCCCGTCGATATCTAGACCATGGCGGCGCTGATAGCTCTTGACCGCCGTCACCAGCGGTTCCTGGTAGATGGGAGGTGCGGTCTTAACCACCGCGTCGGCGGGCAAATCTCCCACCAGGCGCAACCGGCGCACCAATCCCGTCAAGCCGGCATAGGGTTGGCCGGGTTCGACGCTTTTGGCGGGAATCGGTAAGGTCTGCCCGTCGTCCGATTTGGCCAAACGCTCGTAGGTCTGAAGCGCCGCCAGAGTGCGTCGATAGGCCCAAAAAGGCGGTTCCAAAGCGCTCATGGCGGGTGCGATGGTCGCCGGTTCGGCGAGCACCACCCGGGTGCGCAGAAAGGCCGCCATATCGATTTCATTGGCACTGGGATCCAGGCCGAACTTCAAGGCCTGGGGATTGACCCGCCCCACCCGCAAGTCTCGGATGTAGCGCATCGCGCATGCCGTAAGCGCCACGTCGAAGCGTACCAACTCAGCTTCATCCGCCCGCGGCAATCGCTGGAAGCGATCAGACCAGCGCGGACCGTCGTAGTCGGCGGGCTCCAGCCCTTCGCGCTCGGCCTGCACAAAAACCGCCACAAGTGCCGTCGCCTGAGGCGTAACTTGGCCGTCGCGAACCCAGGCCAGTGTGTTGTCGCCACTTTGGTAAAAGGTCCTAAGCGGGGCTTCGAACGAGCGCAAGTCGGGTCGATACATCTCGGCGATCTGGCCCGAGGCAATCAGCTCCGCGAGCATCTTCTGCCCCGCGGGCGAGAGCGCTTGCGCGCGCGGCGGTGGAATTGGCGCGGCGGCTAGAGCTTGTGCCATCAGCACGCCGACCCCAAATCCCACCATCAGCACCATTCGGCCCAGCCGGCTTGGGAACGCAATCATATGTGTCATCGGCAAACGTAGCATCGGAAACAATTTACCAAGCCGTGACCATCCAGGCGCTCTGACCACCAAATCACTTAGCGGCCTAGCCCTTAGGAAAAGGGACCGGGCGTAAAAGAGATCAGAGGTCATTTTAAATCCTTCGCCATGCTCAAGATAAAACTTCGAATCTCTGCCATCAGCCGATGTGAGGCGGGAAATATATCGTGGGCGTTCTTCGCTGGGGCTCAGGATGACGGTGGAACTGCCGCCGCGCCCCATCTTATAACGCTTGCTCGGAATGGTCTCGACTTACTTTGCGTAAAGTTGTTTGCCCAACGCTCTTTAGGGCACCACCGCGACCGCCTCGATCTCCAGCAGTAGGTTGTCCTGCACCAGGCGGTTGATCTCGATCAGGGTATTGGCGGGCGGCGGCACCGGCAAATGGCGGTCGCGAACCGCGCGCAGCGTCGCCAGATTTTCTGCCACGTTACGCACGAAGCTGGTCATCTTGACGACGTGACTTAGATCGGCCCCGGCGGCGGCCAAGGCGGTCTTCAGATTGGTGAAGACCTGTTCGGCCTGGGCGGCGAAATCGCCCTCGCCGATAAGCTTGCCGTGCTGGTCCAGCGCAACCTGACCGGCGACGTAAATTGTGCGGCCACCGCTTGCTTCGACTACATGAGAATAGCCGCGCGGAGTTGACAGACCGGGCGGATTGATATGACGGACTTTGGGATCGCTCATGGGAATAGTTTCTCCTCGTATTTGGTTTGCAAACCGGGGCTTAATGGTTCGCCGTCGCCGCAGTGTTTTTCCATCGATCACCGAGCTGGCGGCGCACAGCACGGCGTCCTGCTATCATCGCAATTCACGGGCACGACGCAAGCCCACAAACCTGCGTCGTGACGCGCCAGTACCTCCTCGTCTGAATTCAGTGGAGAATCACGTAGAGCGTAACACCCACGGCGGCCTGCTTTGTTCTGGCCATTCGCGCGAGAATGACTACGCCAGCAGATCTATAGGCCGCCTCGACACCGCCTAGCATCGTGCAGTTCAGCTCGCGATGACTGCGCATCGACGCGTATTCGCCTCGCTACGAACGAACTAATGCGACGGTCCGAGCTGGCTGTCGTGGCGCCAGCTCTCGACGGATAGCGGATGGTCGCGATTGTAATGGGCGCCACGCGATTCCGTTCGTCGCGCCGCGCAACGCACAATCGCTTCGCCCACTGCAACCAGATTTCGCAGTTCAAGCACTTCGGGAGCACATCCGAAGCGCTGGTAGTCACGCTCAAGCTCGGCAGCCAGGAGGCACAATTCATCTTGCGCTCGAGCCAGGTCAGCGTCATCGCGCACAATCCCCGCCCGCGCCCACATCAGGTCGCGCAGCCTCTCAATTTGCGCCGCGATACGGGCACGCGCAGTCTCCTTCAGGGGGCGGGCAGGGGACAGATCGGGAAAGACGGGCGGATTACCGCCCAGCCGCGCCAACTCGTGTGGCGCCGCCATCGCCGCCCGGCGCGCCATCACCACCGCCTCTAGCAGTGAATTGGAGGCCAACCGATTGGCGCCATGCAGCCCCGTCATCGCGACCTCGCCCGCCGCCAGCAAGCCGTCGAGGCTGGTGCGGCCCCACAGGTCGGTGCGCACTCCGCCACACATGTAATGGGCCGCGGGCACCACCGGCATCGGCTCGCGTGTGATGTCGATGCCCAATTTCAGGCAATGCGCGTAGATATTGGGGAAGCGCTGGCGTACGAAGCCAGCCTCGCGATGGCTCACATCGAGCAGCACCGCGGGCTGGCCGTGACGCTTCATCTCGGCATCAATCGCGCGCGCCACCACGTCGCGCGGCGCCAGCTCGGCGTCGGAATGGTAGCGCGGCATGAAACGCTCGCCGCCGGGCAGTTTCAGAATCGCGCCTTCGCCGCGCAGCGCTTCCGAGATCAGGAAGGGCTTGGCACCCGGGTGGTACAGGCAAGTTGGATGGAACTGGTAGAACTCCAGATTCGCGACTTGCGCCCCGGCCCGCAAGGCTATCGCGATGCCGTCGCCGGTGGCGACTCTGGGGTTGCTGGTATGCCGATAGACCATCCCCGCGCCGCCCGTGGCTAGCATCGTAAGCGGCGCGCGATAATGATGGATTTGGCCGCTTTTCCGGTCCAGCGCATAGGCACCCCAGCATTGCGGTTTGCCATCGTGACCAGGCGCGATTAGCAGATCGATCGCCTCGTGAGCCTCGCGCCGCTCGATTTTACCTTGGCGGCCTGCCGCTTCCCCCAAAGCTCGCATCAGCTCATTCCCGGTCAAATCGAGCGCATGTAAAACGCGGCGACGGCAATGGCCGCCCTCGCGTCCGAGGTCGTAATGAACCCCGTCGCCGGAGCGGGTAAAGCGAACTCCCAACTCGATAAGCTCACGCACCGCGGCCGGCCCGTCACCGACGATCGCTTCCACCGCCTCGCGATGGCACAGTCCCGCCCCCGCGCGCATCGTGTCCTCGACGTGAAGCGCGAGCGAGTCGTCATCACCCCATACGCAGGCAATGCCGCCCTGGGCGTAATAAGTGTTGGCGTCGTCGCGGCCGGCCTTGGCGATCAGCGTAACCTGTCCCAGCTCGGCCGCGGCCAGGGCAAAGCGCAGGCCGGCCAAACCGCCGCCAATCACCAGGAAATCGCTGTCAAAAGTCATACTCCTGGGACTCCCAGATCCATTTTACGGGGGCGCGCAGGACCGGCCAACGCGGGTTCCGGCGGGTTGTTGTCAGCGGCCGCCACGGGCAAACTGGCGCGATGGCTGCTCGTGGATGGTTGCTGGGAGCTTTGCTACTGTTGAGTGGCTGCACACCGCCGGTCAGCGTCGCCTATCTGCCCGATCCGACTCTGGCCAGCCCGGGGTGGCGATGCCCCAGCGATCGGAAGTTTATCCCTCACGTCAACCCGCCTTGCGCCTGGGTTCCCGGCGGGTTGATGTTCAAGAGCTGCTGGGATCGCTATATCGCCGACATCAGCCAGGCGCGCGGCTGCGTGCGCAGTCCGGAAGCCAAGCAAAGCGTCCCCCTATCCATCCAGTCATCTACTCAAGCGGGCCGGGCTCAGGATTGATTGCCGGTGCATACTTTATTTTTTAGTCTGCGCCCGGTGACTCTCACGCTGATGTTCATGATTTCGTTGGTTGCCGGAATTGGAATCACGACCGTGGGACCGGGCGGCGTATTGATGACCATCGCGCTCTATGCCATGACCGGCATGACGCCCGCGCTGGTGGCCGGCACGTCGATCGCGACCCATATTGCAACCGCCATCGTGGGGACGCTGGCTTACCTGAAAACCGGCCATCTACGCGATTCGCTCACCCGGCGGCTAGCGTTGATTTTGGGCGCGAGCGCACTGGTCGGGACGCCGGCGGGAGTGTTTATCAACGGTCAGGTCTCCCATCGCGGATTCGGCATTCTGCTGGGACTGCTCGCGGCTGCCTTGGCGGTCGCGGTGTGGCGCCGACAGCGCCAAGCCAGCAGCGACGATCGCGCGGTTAGCGGTGCCACCGCGGCGGCGATCGGATTGACGGTGGCGCTGATAGCGGGCTTATTGGGCCTGGGTGGCCCGATGCTGACGGTGCCGTTGCTGGTGGCCGCTCATACCCCGATCCTGATGGCGGTGGCAGCTGCGCAGGCTCAGGCCCTGGCGATTTCCAGCGTGGGCACCATCGGCTACGGCACCAGCCGAGCGATCGATTGGCCGCTGGCTCTCTTCGTCGGAGTGCCAGAGATAGCCGGCGTCATGCTTGGGGCTAAGATTGCCATCCACGTGCCCGCCGCGCGGCTGCGCTACGCTCTGGCCGTGGTGCTGCTGGCGTTAGCACCTTACCTGGCTTTTCACTCCGGCTGACGCGGCACCGACAGATAGATGGTGCGAGGCCCTTAACGTGGCCCAAATGCCAAGCCAGAGGTGTGAAGATTGCCAAGCACGCCGGCTTCTGGTGTCATCGCGGCTATGCCGCCAGCGGCGCAACGACGCTGGCCGAGGCTGAAAAAAGGAGGCGCGCGGCGTGCCAAAACCCGAACTGGAGTTCCACATTCCCGATTCTTCGGGATGGGAGCGGCTCAACCAAACCGGACCAGGAGTCTATCAGAAGATCCTCACTCGCGATCCCGAAGTCGGCAATTACACTCGCCTGCTCAAATACGAGGCGGGCGCCGATATGCTAAGCGATGGTATACTTACCCACGACCATTGGGAGGAAGTCTGGATCATCGAGGGTTCGTTGACCGATGTCACCTTGGGCAAGACCTTCCCCGCCGGTTCATATGCCTGCCGTCCTCCGGGAATGAAGCATGGCCCGTATAAGTCACAGACCGGAGCGCTGATGTTCGAGGTGCGTTACTGGCTCAAGTAACACCCCAACCGGTGAAAAATCCTCTGCCCTGGTTGCGCCTGCTGATGCTGTGGCTGGCGGGCGTCGATCTCCGCGTAACCCTGGTCGCGATTCCACCGCTGTTTCCGCTCATCCATCGCGATCTGCGGCTCGACGAGACGATGGTGGCGATGCTGCTGGGCTTGCCGGTCCTACTGATGGCGAGCGCCTCCATCCTGGGGTCGATGCTGACCACCTGGCTGGACGCGCGCCGCGCCGTAATGATGGGGATCGCGGTCGTGGGCCTGAGCTCGGCCTTGCGCGGGGTGGGCCCTTCGCTGGCGATGCTGTTCGGGATGACCCTGATCATGGGCATGGGCGTGGCGTTGTTTCAGCCCGCGCTGCCAGCCCTGGTGTATCAATGGACGCCCGAGCATATCGGCCTGGCCACCGCGGTTTACACCAACGGCCTGCTGGCGGGCGAAGTGATGGGCGCGGGGCTGACCACCCAGGCGCTGCTACCGCTGGCTGGAAGCTGGCAGATGAGCCTGGCTTTGTGGGGGCTCTTTCCACTGGCCACCCTGGTGTTGCTGTGGACCCTTACCGGGCCACTGCAACGACGTGAAATTCTCCCGCGCAAGCAATGGTGGCCGGATTTCCGCGATCCACGAACGTGGCGCCTAGGAATCATTCAAAGCGGCACTTCGCTGGTGTTCTGGGGTGCCAACACCTTTTTCCCCGACTTCCTCCATCGCGCCGGCAGCACGCACCTGATCGCGCCAACCTTGGTCTGGCTAAGCGCAGGTCAGCTGCTGGCCTCGCTGACGGTGGCGCTGATGCCGGGCCTGCTGGTCGGACGCACCCGCCCGATTCAGTTGGCCGCAGTCGTGACCGGCGCCGGACTGGCGCTCTTCTTTGTTCCGCACGATTGGAGCCGCCTGCTGGGGGCGGGGGTGATGGGCACTTTTTCGGCCCTGGCCTTCGTCCTCATCCTCGCCTTTCCGCCGCTGCTGGCCGCCGACTCCGACGAGGTCCATCGCCTGTCGGCGGGAATGTTCACGATCGGCTACAGCGCGACCTTCCTGCTCACCCTGGCCTGCGGAGCGCTGTGGGACCGCACTGGAATCGCCGCCGCGGCTCTGGCCCCGATCGCGCTGGGCGTGCTTTCCCTGCTGATCGGCCCTTGGGGCCTGAACAACGTCAGTCACCGGATCTAGCCACACTCACGCATTTACAACTGCGGCGAATGCGCAATTAGCGGAACTGGCTGCTCGGCCGCGCCGTCAGGCCGCACCGGCGGCGTGATCGCTTTGGTCAGGGCGTTGCTTTTTCCGGCCTGAGTCAGCGCATAGTTGATCGCAAACTGCTGATCGCCTCCCGCCTGCACCCAGCGCGCCAGCTCGTAGAGCTGCGGCGCGTGCTCGTTTTCCGACATGTCGCGCAAAATCCGCACCGTTTCGGCCCGTGAGCTATCTTCCTGTTCGCGACTGAGGGCGTGATCCAAAGCGAATTGCGGATCGCCGCCATTTTGCACAAAGCGCGCCAAATCGGCGATCCGCGGGTCGTGCTGCAGCGTGGCCATGTTGCGCAGAATTCCAACTGCGGTGGATTGCCGCGATAACTCTTGATCATGCTGGCGGTGCAAAGCCCGGCTCTGGGCCTGGGTGTAGCGTGCCTGTGCATCGTTGCTCAGGATCCACGATTTATTCACCGCCACGGTGGATTGCGTCCCTACCATGCCGGTAGCGCCAGTACCTGCCATGTTCGCCAGCGATCCGACCTGTTCCACCGCCGGCGCTGCCAGCAAGGCGCAGCCACCCAACCAAAGCGAGATCGTGGGCCAAATAAGCGTCCTTATCCTCATGTCCTACCTTTCCGTAATTTTACAAATTTTCCCAATCGCGCGCTGTCCCGGGCCGAACTATCGCGGGCAGACGTTTGCAGCCTCGCCGCAAATTCAGGGATTTAGCCAGTGCTCTCTTCAATTAGGCCCCTGAGACAAGATAAGGGAAGAAGTCGAACGCCGATCTGGCGCCCGCGCTGACGCGCGGGCGTCGGCGATGGTAATCGATCGACGCGCGGCATTAACCCAAGCAAGGACAGGAGCGCGATGGCAGCCAAGCATGTCTTTTACGTTAAGTATTTGGCCGACCCGGTCTATGCGGAGATTCTCGCACGTCGGCCGGAAATCGCCTTGGAGAAGCTGGAGAACGGCAGCGACGAGGCCAGCGTCGACGCGGTCCTGAGCCGGGCCCACGTCTATCAAATAACTTCCTCCCGCGATGAAGTGGACGCCCGCTTTCACGGCCATAACGAATTGCTCAAGCGCGCCCCGCGCCTGCTGGCTATTTCCACCACCGGCGTGGGCTACGACACCGTTGATTTGGCGGCCTGCACGGAGGCCGGCGTAATCGTGGTCAACCAAGCCGGCGGCAATCGCGAGGCAGTGGCCGAGCATGTCCTGGGCATGATGCTGTGTTTATCCAAGCGGATTATCGAAGCCGACCGCGTGATGCGCCGGCAAGCGGGTGTGAGTCGCGCGGATTTCATGGGCCACGATCTGCACGGTAAGACCGTCGGCATCATCGGCATCGGCAATGTCGGCAGCCGCCTGGCCCAGCTATGCACGGGCCTGTTCGCGATGCGGGTGCTGGCCTACGACCCCTATCTTTCGCACGCAGAAATCTCCGCTCGTGGCGCGGAAAAAGTCGAGCTGAAGGAGCTTTTGCGCCGTGCCGATTTCGTTTCCATCAACTGCCCATTAACCCCCGAGACCCGCGGCATGATCGGCGCCGAACAATTCGCTTTGATGCCGCCCCACGCCTACTTTATTGCTACCGCTCGCGGCGCCATCTATGACGAGGCCGCTCTGGCCCAAGCCCTGTCAGCCGGTCGCTTGGCGGGCGCCGGGCTGGATGTGTGGGCCACGGAGCCGCCCCCGCCCGACCATCCACTACTACGCTTGGACAACGTCCTGGCCAGCCCGCATACCGCCGGCATCACGCATGAAGCGCGCCATTACATGGCGACCATCGCGGCCGAGCAGGTGTTAGATATCCTGGACGGCAAACGGCCGCCGCGCTTGCTCAATCCACTGGCCTGGCCCGCTTACGCCCAGCGTTTCACCGCGACTTTCGGCTTTGCTCCAGACCGCGCCCAAGAGTGAGATCATTTTACCACATCTGCCCGTCGGGCCGCGCCGGAAGCTGAGCATAGGAGCGTGGCGGCATCGTGGCAGCGCGGTTATGATGAGTTGAAAAGCGTGGTGGGGCAGAACCCGCCCAGTTCAGAGGATGGATTGCATGACTGAAACGAGCATCGCGGAGACCACCGCGCGGGAGATTCTGGATTCACGCGGCAACCCTACAATCGAGGTAAGCGTGCGGCTCCACGACGGCGCGCGCGGCACCGCCGCGGTGCCCTCGGGGGCTTCCACCGGCTCGCACGAGGCGCACGAACTGCGCGACGGTGACCCCAAACGCTACGGCGGCAAGGGCGTGCTTAAGGCGGTGGGCAACGTCAATAGCGTGATCGCTCCCAAGGTGCGTGGGACGGACGCCAGCACGCAGAGCGCAATCGATCGGACGCTGATCGAACTCGACGGTAGCCCCAACAAATCCCGCCTGGGCGCCAACGCGATTTTAGGCGTATCGCTGGCGGCGGCACGCGCCGCGGCGACATCGCGCAAGCTGCCGCTTTATCGCTATCTAAGCGCGGATGCCCACCTGCTACCCACGCCGATGATGAACATCTTAAATGGCGGGCGACATGCCGAATCGGGGGTCGACTTCCAGGAGTTCATGGTGGTACCCGCGGGCGCCAACAAATTCTCCGAAGCATTGCGCATGGGGACCGAGATCTTCCACGCCCTGGCCGCGGTCCTCAAGGCGCGCGGTTATTCCACAACCGTGGGCGACGAAGGCGGTTTCGCCCCCAGCTTGCGCAACAACGAGGAACCGTTGGAGCTTATCTCCGAGGCGATCGTCAAGGCCGGCTATCAGCCGGGCCGCGACGCCTGGATCGCGTTGGACCCGGCAACCAGCGAAATCTATCAAGACGGCAAGTATGTCTTCTCACGCTCGGGCGGTCAGACACGCGATGCCGAGGGGATGATTCGGCTCTACGCTGAATGGGCCGCGCGCTATCCGATTATCTCGTTGGAAGATGGTCTGGCCGAGGACGATTGGGCCGGTTGGGAGATGCTAACCGCGGAGCTGGGCGGGCGCCTACAACTGGTGGGCGACGACATCTTCGTGACCAATCCGGCGATCATCCGCCGCGCGATCGAGCGCAAGGTGGGCAATTCGGTGCTGATCAAGCTCAACCAGATCGGCACGCTGAGTGAAACGCTGGAAGCGATGAAGCTGGCCACGGGCGCCCATTACACCTGCGTGATCTCCCATCGCTCGGGCGAAACCGAAGATACCACCATTGCCGATCTGGCGGTCGCCACCGCGGCCGGCCAGATCAAGACCGGATCAGCCTGCCGCGGCGAGCGGATCGCCAAGTACAATCGCCTGCTCGCCATTGAAGCGGAATTGGGTACGCAAGCGCGTTTCGCAGGTCACGCTGTCTTTCAGCGCTAAGCGGTTGGCGCGCTGCCCGTCGTGGGGTATTTTCCTTTGCGCCAACTTGAGAAGGTACGGAAGGGGGCCTTAACCGCGCCGACGCTGCTCATGCCGCTCAGGGCTTGGCGCCAGCGATGCGGTAAACCAGCGCGACATTGGCCGAGACTGTAAGTTGGCCCGGCGCGACGGGAGTTTGCGGGACCGCCATCGCCATCGCGAACCGGGGTGTGGACTCAGGTATGCTCTCACCCGCTGTCGAAGCGCGCAGGATGGGACCTAATTTGACGCCTAAGGCCGCCGCTAGCGCACGGGCCTGAGTTTGTGCCGCGATTACCGCGCGCGCGATCGCCTGGGCACGCGCCGCGCTATCGTCATGCAAGCCGAAACTGAGCGAATTTATCTGATTAGCGCCCGCGGCCAGCGCAGTATCGATCAGCGCGCCTGCCAGAGCCAGATCTGCGGTACGTACCCGCAGCGAGTTGACCGCACGGTAGCCGACGATGTGGCTGGGACCGCTGGGCGGGTTGTCAGTCACCGGAAAGAGGTCGTAGCTGCCGCTTTGCACCGTGCCGTGGCTGCCCAACCTGTCGCGCACGGCGGTCATTACCTGTTGGGTCAGCTTCGCATTATGCTCGCCAGCGGTTATCGCATTTTTGCCTTGGGTATCCACCGCGATGTCCAGACTTAGCAGGTCGGGTGCGACGCGCACCTGGCCACTGCCACTAACATTGATCGTGGGACCGGGCATCGGCGGCACCTGGGCCACCGCCACCAGCGGCAATAGCATCAGCAGGGTGCTCAAGGCGAAAACTCGCATCGCAACTCTCTCCCAATCTGGAATCCCAAGGGGCGACAGGTAATTATGGTTTGCTCCCCGCCTTGCGCAAACGCAAACCCGGTGGAGGCCCAAAAGGTTCGACAACAGGCTTGGCAGGAGACTATGGCGGAGAAGCTGGAGAAAAAAGTTACCCCGCGCTCGCAGGATTTCGCGGCTTGGTACAACGATGTCATCCTGCGCGCCGAATTGGCCGACTACTCGCCGGTACGCGGCTGTATTGTTTTTCGACCCGACGGCTTCGCTATCTGGGAGAACTTGCGCGATGAGCTGGACCGGCGCATCAAGCGCACGGGCGCGCGCAACGCCTATTTCCCCTTGTTCATCCCGCAAAGTTTCATTCACAAGGAGGCCGAGCATGTCGAGGGCTTCGCGCCCGAGCTGGCCGTGGTCACCCACGGCGGCGGCAAGGAACTGGAAGAGCCGCTGGTGGTGCGCCCGACCTCCGAGACCATCATCAATCACATGTTTGCCCAGTGGATCCATTCCCATCGCGACCTGCCTTTGATGATCAACCAATGGTGCAACGTGGTGCGCTGGGAAATGCGCACCCGGATGTTCCTGCGTACCAGCGAGTTTCTCTGGCAGGAGGGACACACCGCCCACGCCAGCGCCGAGCAGGCCCAAGCCGAAACCTTGACAATGCTGGAGGTGTACCGCGGGTTTTGCGAAGAAGTCCTGGCCATCCCGTTGATCTATGGGCGCAAGAGCGCGGCCGAGCGCTTCGCCGGCGCGGTGGAGACCTACACCATCGAGGGTTTGATGGCGGACGGACGAGCATTGCAGTGTGGAACATCCCATTTTCTGGGCCAGAATTTCGCCCGCGCCTTCAACATCCGCTTCCTGGACGATAACAACGAGATGCAATTTGCCTGGCAAACGAGCTGGGGCGTTTCGACCCGGCTGCTCGGTGCGTTGATCATGGTGCATGGCGACGACCAGGGATTGCGCCTGCCACCGGCAGTGGCGCCGATCCAAGTCGTGATCGTGCCTATCTGGCGCAAAGCCGAGGAGCGCGAAATCGTGCTGGAAGCAGCGCGCCGATGCGCAAGCGACCTCGGTCAGGCCGCTGTGCGCGTCCATCTAGACGATCGCGAAGGGCTGACTCCCGGTTTCAAATTCAACGACTGGGAGATGCGCGGAATACCCTTGCGGCTGGAGATCGGACCACGCGACGTGGCCGCCGCCAACGCCTTGATCGCGCGCCGCGACCAGCCCGCCGGCATGGGCAAGCACAAGGTCGCCATGTCGGACCTGCCACAGGCGGTACGCCAGCTACTGGACGAGGTGCAGCAGGCGCTGCACACGCAGGCGGCACGGGCACTGGCCGACAATACCCATTCGTTCGACGATTACGGTGCATTGGCGCGTCGGATGGAGGGGGAAGGCGGCGGCGGGTTGGCACTGGTTAACTGGTGCGGTGAAGCGGCATGTGAAACCAAGATTCGAGAGGAGACCCGTGCCACCTGCAGGGCGATACCGCTTGAGCAGGCACCCGACGGGCCCTGTATCGTGTGCCAGCGGCCCGGCAACCGCGCCTACTTTGCCAAGTCCTATTGAGCTCACTTGGCTCCCGTCGCCGGCCCGCTGGGCGGCGGCTTCCAGCGGGTCCGACGCGCATGGCACGCAATCGAGCGCCTTGGCGTTAGTGCGAAGTGTCCTTCTGGCCTGCGTCAGGCGGTGCCGGAGTCAGCGCGTCGGGAGTTGCCGATGGATTGGTCGGCTTGGTGTTACCCAAATCCTTCTCGCTCAGCCGACTGAGTGGTTGTTCGTCGAGCCGATCCGCTTGCTCCTCGCTGGGAATCGGCGGCAGGGGCACCTTGTCGGTCGCACTGCCGTAGTACTCTTCCCAGCTATCGGCGTCGCGCGAGGGGTCAAGCACCGGCTGCAAAAAGGTTTGGGTGGCCAAGTAATGTAGGGGTCGAGCCAAACCATACTCCAGCATGGTTCCGACCGGACTCAGGATATAGGAAATCCCGCGCACCGGGTTGGAATCTTCCTGGGTATATTCATTGGGCGAACGAAAGCCGGAATTTTGTTGGGAACAGGCCATCCCACCCACCAGGGCTAATGCCACGGCGACGGCCGCAGCCGCACGCCGAGGGACGAGCCGTTTGGCTCTGAGCATCATCCAACGCATGGTTCAACTTGGATCGTAGCCGGCAGGGGTGTCAATCGTCCTTGGGAGCGTGCCGGGACACTCTCTTTCTGCGCCATCGCAAATCGAATCGAACTCTGCCCCCAAGAAGAATCTAGGGCAGTAACAAGGCTACATGCCCCGCGTCATCGCATGAAATGGCGCAGCCAGGCCAATCGATGCTTTTCGATCAAGCGAGAAATTAACCGTGGTCGGAATCGCCCAAGCTAGTCCGCTTTCGTCCCAAACCTACGCACCATTGCTCCTTTGCCGCAATCCTACCTGTCCTTGGCGGGGGGGCGATGGTTTCATCGACACGTGCGGGTACAATTGGTCCACAGTGCAGTTCGTACGCAAAATCACGGGAATCGGTCTTTGGCTTCACGTCATCGGAGCGGTGCTGGTTCTGTTGGCGCCGGCTTTGGCGTGGGCGCGGCCAAGCTCACGGCTGCCAACTAGCCAGGCGGGGAGCATCGCCTACGTCGGTACCGACGGCAACATCTATCTCTGGAGCGCGCAAAGCGAACAGCGGCGATGCGTGAGTTGCAGCGGGCGTTCCGAGCAGGTGCGCGCGCAGGGCATCGTGCCCGTCAGCGTGGGCTTGGAACGGATCCAGGACGAGCCCGGCCAGCCTCCCACGCTAACCGCCCCGCGGCCACGCTTTCGCCTACCCACGTTCTCGCCCGACGCTACCCAGCTCGCCTACACCTCGATGCGAATGGGACGCGACGGCATAACTTTCGCGGTCCATGTAAGCGATCTGGCCAAACGCCAGAGCAACGAGCTTTTTTCCGGCCCGATCGGACGGCCGATTGATCTGCACTGGTCTGCCGGCAGCCATCGGCTGTTTTTTCTGGTCGAGCATCAGGGCCTTTTGAGCTTGATGCTGGTGCGCACCGATCGACCCGCGCCAGCTCGGCTGCTGGCCCAAGGACAGCCGCTGTTTTTTGCCTGGAATGAAGCGCGAAAAGAATTAGCCTTGAACTATGCGCCAAGCGATCAGTCCGAGCAGCCACAGCCGCAGAGGGTCGTCCTGATGGAGGTAAGCGATCAAAGTCAGCACGTGAGCAAGGTCCTCTCCGCCAGTCCGGGTCTCTTTCGCACTCCTGCCTGGTCACCCAACGGGGCTTATCTGGCCTGGGTCAACGACAAAGGAAACGGCCAAGCGGCCTTGATCGTGGCGGCGAGCGACGGTACTCAACCGCGCGAAATGGTCGGCCTGCCTCCCTTTCTGTCCACCTTCGTCTGGTCGCCTGATTCCAAACAGATCGCTTTCACGTCGGCGCAAAACCGGCGCGCAAGTTCCTTTGACGGGATCGGCTTGCTGGATCTGGCCAGTGGCAACATCAGCACCCTCGTCAGCGGCCCTGTGACCAGCTATAGCTTTGCTCCCGACGGCCGCCACTTGGCCTACGTCGTGCCGGAGGGCGCAGGCTACAGTTGGTACCTCACCGACCTGCCGCCCTCCAAGCCGCGCCGCCTGCAAAGTTTTCTCCCCACCCAGGCGGAAGATTTGACTTTGCGCTTTTTCGACCACAGCCCGCTTTCCGGCGGTATCTGGTCACCGGACTCGCGCCATTTGACCTTTGCCGGCGCCCTGCTTGCCCCCGGTCAGCAAGAGGAAAATGCCCTGCCACCGCCACAGGTCTGGATCGTATCGCTGGATAATCAGCCTGCAATGAGAATCGGCGATGGTTCGATGTCCACCTGGTCGCCGGTGGCCAGCCCTAGCCCCGGCGCAGGCCGATGACGCGGCAGTACGAAGCCCGCCCGGTGGAGCGCGCTCTGACGCCCACCGGCGGTTTTCTGTCGGGCTTCGCCTTTTCTCTCAACCCCTATATCGGCTGCGCTTTCGGTGATAACGGCGGCTGCCCGTTTTGCTACGTGCGCTGTCTGCCCGTGGCCCGCGCCCGCTCCCAGCCTTGGGGCCAGTGGGTGATCGCGAAAGAAAACCTGGCCGTGCGCCTGGCCGCGGAATTAGCTCGGATCAAAAGCCGAGGGAACCTAGATCGATTGACCATCTTCATGTCCAGCGCGACCGATCCCTACCAGGGGCTGGAACGCCAGGCGCGCCTGACCCGCGCTGCGCTGCAACTGCTGCAGTGCAATCCGCCGCGACGACTGATGGTGCAAACGCGCAGCCCGTTGGTGGAGCGCGACATCGACCTGCTCAAGGCCTTGGGCACGCGCGTGATCGTCTCGCTTACCCTGGAAACCGACGACGAACAGGTCCGCCGCCAGCTCTGTCCGACCTCGCCCTCGATCGCGCGCCGGGTACTCACCGCCCAGCGCCTGCGCGCCGCCGGCATCTTCGTTCAGTTGGCGATCTCCCCAATGCTGCCCAATCATCCCGAGCGCCTGGCGGCAATAGCGGCGATGGCGGCCGACCGGGTGGTGGTCGATACGCTACGCGATGGCGACGGCGGCGGCGGCCGGCGCTCGCAGGCCTTGGGCATGCCTGACCGCTTGAACCAACTGGGCTACGCTCAATGGTGGCGGGAGGATGCCCACGCGCCCTTGATGGCGGCCTTGCGGGCCGCGATGGGTGAGGAGCGGGTTGGTTTCAGCCAGACCGGTTTCAACGCCATATAACGCCGCGCCAGGTTAACGGCCAAGGAGCACGCCCACGCAATCGCAAATCGATTTCAATCCCTTCGACCCCAACCTACGCGCCAACCCGTATCCGATTTACCGGCAATTGCTGGCCGTTGGCGCGATACGCTTGGAGCATCCCCGGCCGCTGGCGATCGTCAGTCGCTATGCCGAGGTCGAGCGGATAGTGCGTGACTTCGAAGGTTTTTCCAGCGAGCGCACCGGTCAGATTGCCTTCCAAGGGCTGAATCTCGCGCCCGGAGGCAAAAACCTGCTCAATTCCGATCCGCCTATTCACACCCGCCTGCGTCGTCTGCTGGCACGGGACTTTTCGCCACGCCGCATCCAGGCCCTGACCCCCTTCATCGATGAGACCATCGAGCGCCTGCTGGATCAGATCGAGGCCAAGGGCGAGTTCGACGCGGTTGCGGATCTGGCCAATCAGCTTCCGGTGCGGGTGATCGCCACTCTGCTGGGTATCGAAGTAGAGCGTCACGCCGAATTCAAGCGCTGGTCGGATGCAATCATCTCTAGCTCCGGGGTCGATCCGTCCCAGCCCCGGCCCCAATCGGCACTGGCGGCGGCAATTTCGATCCGCGCCCTGTTTCGCGAGGCGATCGAGCAGCGGCGCGGCGCACCCGGCACCGATCTGGTCAGCGCGCTGGTCGCGGTTAACCAAGCCGAGCAGCTCGATACCGAGGAGCTGATGTCCGTCCTGATCCTGCTGCTGCTGGCGGGCAATGAAACCACCACTAGCCTTATCGGCAACAGCTTGTTGACCCTGGGACGCCATCCCGAGCAGCTCGAACGCTTGCGCGCCGAGCCCTCGCTCATCGGGGGAACAATAGAGGAGGTCCTGCGTTACGATCCGCCGGTGCAGGGCACCGTGCGCAAGGCCAATCATGCGATCAAGTTAGGTAGCGCCGAAGTTCAGCCCGACGACATGGTGTTGCTGCTGTTCGCGGCGGCCAACCGCGACCCGGCCCAGTTCGCCGATCCGGACCGCTTCGACCTCGAGCGCTCGCCCAATCCCCATCTTTCCTTCGGCGCCGGCATCCATTACTGCCTGGGCGCACCGCTGGCACGCCTGGAGGCGGCGCGGTCAATTAGCGCGCTCTTGCGTCGTTTTCCACGCTGGCGACTAGCCGATCCCGAGGCCCAACTGAGTTATAAGGGCTCAATGTTTTTGCGCGGATTGGCGGCGTTGCCCTGCGCGATCAAGTAGGTGGCGCTCTCTGGTTCAGTCCAGCACTTCGGGATTAACCACGTTTTCGCGCTCCGGATGGCCGTCGAGCACGCTTAACAGATTGCGGATGGTCGTCACGCTCATCCGCTCCAGCGCCTCGGCCGTCACACCGGCAGCGTGAGGGCTGACAATGAGGCGCTCCAGGGTCAGCAGCGGATCGTCCTGCGGGGTAGGCTCGCGTTCGAAGACGTCCAGCGCGGCGCCGCCCAGCCCGCCCTCGGCCAAGGCCGCATACAGCGCGCGCTCGTCGATGATGCCACCGCGAGCGGTGTTGATCAGGTACGCAGTGCGCTTCATCCGGGCTAAGCGAGGGGCATCGAACAGCCCCACGGTGTCCGCATTCTTGGGGCAATGAATGGTTACAAAGTCGGCACGCGGCAAGGCTTGGTCGAGGTCGGTCATCGGCTCGCAGCCGGCTGTCGCGATTTTCTCCGCCGCGACGTAAGGATCATAAACCAGGACGGTCATTTCCATCGCGCGGCAGCGCGCCGCCACTCGTGTGCCGATTCGTCCAAAACCGACGATCAACACGGTGCTCCCGTACAGCTCGCGCGGCGGATTGGCGTAGCGCTCGCGCCAGTTACCCATCCGCGTGATCTGATCCATCAGGCGGCCGCGCTTGACCAGCTCCAGCATGAAGTACAGCGTGTGCTCGGCCACCGAAACCGAATTGGCGGTGCCGGTTACCAGCAGCGGGATGCGCCGGGCAGTCAGCGCGCTCACGTCCACCCCGTCATAACCCACCCCAATTCGTCCCACCGCCTTAAGCTGCGGAGCCGCGGCGATTTCGGGCGCCATCATGTGGGTCAGCGCCAGCGCCACCGCGTCGGCATCGCCGAGCAAGGCATGAAACTCGCTCTTGGACATCTCGTTGCTGAAGGCCACAACCTCGATATCCGGCCGGCTCTTGAGCAGCTCCCAACCGGCACGATGGATGGTATCGGGAACCAGAAGCTTTTTTTTGTACTCGCCCATCTAGCTCTGACTCAGGGCGCGCGCCGCCGCCTCGCTTTGAGGATTGTCCGGCAAACCCCCATCGACTACTCCCAGCGCCGCAAAGAATTTCCCGATGCGAGCATGATCCGCGGGCGATACCGGGTCATAGGGCGAAGCTGGGTCGCCGATATCGACCCCGAAGTGCTTGAGGGCGGATTTCATCACCGGCGGCAATCCGTAGGCGGCAAAAAGAGCCGGGAAGAGGGTGAAACAGCGCTGCCATTGGCTGGCCCGCGCCAAATCGCCGGCGCGGAAGGCGCGCACCACGGCGGCCGCGATCCGGGTGCCCGGCGGCGGCATCGTCGCTCCGGCCCCGCCCAGGAGCAGCGTTATCAGCAGGGGCTGCATGGTAGTGAAGTAACCTACGTTGCCGCGCAGCCCCAGCTGGGCGATAAGCCGGCCGATCTTGGTCACGTCGCGCGAGCTTTCCTTGAAATAGCGCACCGGCGGCAACTCGGCGATGCGCAGGTAGGCCTCCAGCGGCGGATCCGTGCCGGGGCCGGGATTGTGATAAACCACAATGGGCAGCGGTGTGCGAGCGGCGATCTGCTCGAAGTAGCGCAGTAACTCCGCCGTGGTCGGGGGCGGTCCCCATGGCCGCAACGGCATCAGGACCTGGATCAGGTCGGCACCATGCTTGGCCCCGTAATCCGCCAGCTCCAGCACCGCCCGTGGGTTAGGCGCCGAAGCTCCCGCGATCACCGGCTTGCGCCGCGCCACCAGCGCGATACCCTGGCGAATCAGCTCCAAGCGCTCGGCGGAAGTGAGCATGGTGTACTCGGCGGCTTCCACCGCCGCGATCGAGATCGCGTCGCAGTCGGCAGCCAAAAAATCGATCTCGCGCCCCAGCGCGGTGTAATCGACCCGCCCCTCGGCATTGAACGGAGTCAGACAAGCGCCAATAACGCCACTAATCGCGTCGCTCATGGAGCTAAACCTTTCCTGCCCGCCGTGCCCGGCGGCGATCGGGTTAAGTGCCGGGCGAGTGAAAGAAGACTTTGCTACAGGGTCCGCCGCCAATCAGCATAAAGCGGATCCTCGTCGACGAAGGCCCGTTTTACCCCATCCAACGCCAGCCAGAAGATATCCAGGGTCTGCTGCACGGCCTGCCGCACCCGCTCCTGGTCAAAATCGCTGACCGCATACTTGGCCACGGCGTAGGGACCCACGCGCATATGCTCCTCGTCCACGCTCATATGCACGGTCCAGTACTCGATGTCGCGCGACTTGCGATCGAAACCGTAATGGTTGACCAGGCCGTTGACGATTCGAGTCATCCGCGGCGCCGCCGTCCCCTCCAGGCAGAAGCCCTGTCCCGCGTACAGTTCCAGCCAGGAACGCTGATTGATCAGCAGCTCGCGCCACGCCAGGAACGCCTTGGTCTCGGGCAGCGGCGCAACCGCATTCAGCTCCTCTTCGCTGTAGCCGCAGGCCACCGCGAAGCGCTGATAGAGATCCTTGTGACCGCCGGTCTTGGTGCCCGCCCCAGTGGCTTCCTCCATCACGTTATCGATCCACATGTGCTCAAGCTCGGGGTCCTCGGGGCACCGCCCCAGCATCGCCGCGATCGGCTTGGGAAAGGGCTTGGGAAAGTAGAGATAGAACTGGCCGATAAACCCCTTGAGCTGCTTTTTGCTCAACTCGCCCGCCTCGATCGCCGCGATTACCGGATGGTCCTTAGAATGTTTGCGCTCGACCATGCGCTGAATTTCGCGAACGAACGCTTCACCTGAAAGTGCCATGACGTACTCCTTGGAATGGGTGCTGCCGCCGCTCAATTATGGCGCAGCGAGCGACACAAAGCACGCGCGGCAGGCGCGCTTGTCGGTTGACCGGCAATCGCAGGGCCTGCGCCGAACCTCTGGCAGCGGTCATAGTGACGGCCGTGACAAGTGTCAAGGCGACGGCCGATTACAGGCGGCAATTCCACCATTTGCAGGCAGTATAAAGCTGGCTGCCGTCCTCGATCTTCTCCCCCTGACCCGCGGGAGCTAAGAGAGGGGGAGCAGGCCGCGAAGGTTTTTCCCGCGGATTGTTAGTTTCGACCCTCTGGAGGAAGGCAACGATGCAGAGCAAAATTGCGCTGATAACGGGCGCGGGCAGCGGAATCGGGCAGGCAGTGGCCGTGGCCTTGCGCCAGGAGGGATATGCGACAGTTTTGGCCGGCCGCCGCCTCGATGCGTTGGAGGAAACCGCCCGCCAAGGCCAAGGCGCAGCGGCACCCTGCCTAATAGTCCCCACCGACGTGCGTGATCCGGCCGCAGTCAAAACCCTCTTCACGCGCACCAAGGAACGCTTCGGCCGGCTCGACCTGCTGTTCAACAACGCCGGCGTCAACGCCAGCGGCTTCGCCCTGGAGGACTTGCCCTTCGAGCGCTGGCAGGCGGTGGTCGATACCAACTTGACTGGAGTTTTCCTATGCACCCAGGAAGCCTTCAAGTTGATGAAAGCGCAGCAGCCCCGCGGCGGCCGCATCATCAACAACGGCTCGATTTCTGCTTACAGCCCACGCCCCAATTCGGCGCCCTACACCGCAACCAAGCACGCGGTGCTGGGTCTAACCAAGGTAACCTCGCTCGACGGCCGTAAATACGATATCGCCTGCGGGCAAATAGATATCGGCAACGCGCAAACCGCCTTCACTTCGCGCATGGCGGCTGGGGTGCCGCAAGCCAACGGCACCACCATGGTGGAACCGACGATGGCGTTGGAACACGTGACGCGCGCTGTGCTCTACATGGCCAGCCTGCCGCTGGACGCCAACGTCGAGTATCTCACCGTGATGGCCACCAAGATGCCGTTTGTTGGCCGCGGCTAAGTTCACCAGCAACCTCTGGGGACCTGCCCGTGGCCTGAGCGTCACGCGGGCTGATTGGCGTCCTGGCGCCGCTGCGCCTCAGGAAGGGCGCCAGCTAGGGCCTGCCGCATCGCACCATGCAAATAGCGGTTGGCGGCCAGGATGCGGCCTGCGGCCAGATCGAGCGGACTGCCATCAAGGTTAGTCACTCGTCCGCCCGCTTCGCGAATAATCAGGGCGCCGGCGGCGACGTCCCACGGCTTGAGGCCGAATTCCCAAAAGCCGTCAAGCCGCCCGCATGCCACCCAGCTCAAATCCAGCGCCGCAGCACCAGTGCGGCGGATGCCATGCACCAATGGCATCATGGTCTCCCAGAACATCAGATAGAACCAGCGCCGTTGCGCTCGGTCGTAAGGAAAGCCGGTGCCGAGCAGAGCTTGGTTGAGCCGGCGATTGTTGCTGACCGCGATCGGTGCACCGTTGAGGGTAGCTCCACCCCCGCGCCGGGCCACGAACATTTCCTTGCGGCTAGCATCATAGACCACGCCCAATTCCATTTTTCCGCGCCGTTCATAACCGATCGAAACGCAGAACTGAGGGTAACCGTGAGCAAAATTGGTAGTCCCATCGAGCGGATCGATGATCCAGCGATGCTCGCTGGAGGTGCCGTTGAGGCCGCTTTCCTCGGCCAGGATCGCGTGGCCGGGAAAGGCGCGCCCGATGATCGCGATGATCCGTGCCTCGGCCTCGCGGTCGGCCTCGGTCACCAGGTCAAGAAAATTGCTTTTGCTGGCGATACTGATGTGTTGGAAACGGGCCAGGTGGATTTTGCCCGCCGCCCGC
Source organism: Candidatus Binataceae bacterium (assembly GCA_035294265.1). Taxonomy (NCBI): domain Bacteria; phylum Candidatus Binatota; class Binatia (SeqCode); order Binatales (SeqCode); family Binataceae (SeqCode); species Binataceae bacterium (SeqCode). The sequence goes on along the minus strand of DATGLK010000095.1, from coordinate 37,694 downwards.
GCGGCTTTGAGCGCTACCGCTTGAAGTTCATCCACTGCGTGCGCAGGTTATGAAATCGCCGCGCTTAAGTCCATGCGCACGCCCCCGCGCCACAGAGAGCATTAACCCGATTCGGTTCAGTCGGCAATTTTGAGGTGATCTTCGATGTTGCTGGCGCCAGTCAGTGCCGAGGCCTCGTCTTCCACCATCTGACGCGCCTCTTCGCTGGGCACGTTGCCCCACAGCGTGATGGTGTCGCCATGGAGCTGGAAGCTGACCCCCGGGTAACTCTGGCTGAGCAGCAGCCGCAGCATCGCTTGCGAAGCCAGCCTGGCACTGGCACCAACCGAATCGTCGGGAGCGCCGAAGTCGGGCACCGCCGCGGGCTCGGAGTCGGCGCGCCCTGCGGCCGGCGCCACCGCCGACAGATACATCAGCAGGCGAATCACCACAAAGGCCAGCACTGCCGCCAGCAGGACCAATTTCATGACCCGCGTGTTTGGCCGGCTATCTCCCGCTCGTCGCGCCATTGTCCCCGAGCGCACGATGTGGTCGGGGGAAAGACGAATGGTTTCCGCTTCGGTGCTCACCACTTGGCTGGGGCCCAGCACGCGGCGCAAATCGGCCGCGCAGTAGCTACAGAAGCGCGAATCGATAGGAATGGGCCGGGCGCAATTAGGACACGGCGTCTCGGCCACCTGGCTCAGCAGCGTGGGTCCCGCGGCAGCCCCCGGTACCGGCGCGCTGGTAGTCAGCGGCAGCTGGAGTTGAGCCTTTTCACTGCCAGCCGGCAGTGCGCCACTGGCGGTGAGCAGGCGATGGCGAAATTCACCGGTATTGGGAATCCGATGCTCGACGTCGTAGGCCAGCGCCGCGCTTACCAGGTCGGCCAGCGCCGGACTCAGATCGGGTCGCAGATTGCGCAGAGGCGGATAACTGAAAGGCGGCTCGGTAGTAGGGTCGCGGCCCGAGAGCGCGTGATGAAGAGTGGCGCCCAACGCGTAGAGGTCCGAGCGAGTCTCGACCTTGCCGCGATACTGCTCGGGCGGCGCATAGCCCTGGGTACCTATCATGGTAGCACTGCTTTGGGGCTGAAAATGGCGAGCGATGCCGAAATCGATCAGCTTCACCATCCCGCCGGGCGTGATCATGATGTTGGAGGGTTTGAGGTCGCGGTAGATCACCGGAGGGTTGCGCGAGTGCAAATACTCCAAGGTGTCGAGGATTTGCAGCGCCACCGGCACCATCTCCTCCGGTGCAAGCTTGCCGCCCGTGCGCTTGAGGCGCTGCTCTAGTGTCTCGCCCTCCACATACTCCATCACCAGATAATGGCGATTTTGCTCGCTGAAGCGATCGAAAACGGTGGGGATATGCTCGTGTTTGAGCTCGGCCAACATATCCGCCTCACGGGCGAAAGCGGCTTCGGCTTGGCGTTGCGCCTCGGGGTTAGGCAGGGTATCGATCATCTCGGCCAAGGCGCAGGGGCGCGCGGCCAGACGCAAGTCCTCGGCAAGGTAGACCACCTTCATCCCACCGCCCCCCAACTCGCGGATTACCCGGTAGCGGCTGCCAATGACCGTGTTGGGAGCGATCATCTTGGCCCCGGACGCCCACCGCTAGGCGAGTTAGCCGCGGGCATATGCCAAGCGGGGAAGTCCACCGCGCCGGCCAGTGCGGCATTGGCCACGCACACAATATGGAGCAGCAGCCCCAGCGGATAGGCGCTGTAAGCCACCCCGACGCCGATAAACCAGGCCAGGGCCTGCCAACGCTGCCCCTTGTAGAACTGGCCCAGGCCGGGAACGATGCTCATCGCGGCCGCGATCCAAGGATTCCAAGCCACATCCTGGCGGATGCGAAAGCCGCGCTCCAGCGCGCCCCCACATTCTTTACAAAAAGAGGCGTCGCTCACGACCACCGGACGGCCGCAAAAAGAACAAAAGCGCGGCGCCGACTGGCGCGGCTCAAACTCGGAAGTCGAATTCGGCATCGCCCAGCTTAACCCGCGCGCCATCCACCAAAAGCGCCTGGTTGACTCTCTGGCCGCCCACATAAGTTCCGTTTTGACTACCCAGATCCTGCAGATAATAGCCGCCGTTTTGCCAGCTAATCGTCGCGTGATGGCGCGATACCGACTGATCGGCCACGACTAAATCGTTATCCAACGCCCGGCCCAAGCGAGTAGGAGCGTCTGGACGCAGTACCAACGACTGCCCGATCGAATTGATCAGGCGTGCGCCGCCGTTGGCCTGCGCCGCAGCCAACGAGGGCGTCGGATTATGGGCGGCCGGCGGCGTGGCGACCACGCTCGACGCTGACGGCGCAACGTAGGGCTGAGCCAGCGCGGGCGCGCTGACGGTACGCAAATTAAAGCGCAGCGCATAGTTGCCGATCTGGATTAAATCGCCGGCCGCCAGCACCTTGCTTTCGATCCGTTGACCATTGACCAGCGTCCCCGGATTGCGGGTGAGATCCTTGAGGATATATTCGCTGCCCCGGCGGCTGATCTGGGCGTGCTGTGGGGCAACCGCGCTATCGCCGAACAAGCCGATTTCGCACTCTTCGGCGCGGCCTAAAAAGGCCATTCCCTTATCCAGTCGGTATTCTCGTCCCCGCAGGCGCCCATCCTCGACTCGCAACCAGGCCACCTTGGTCAGTTCCTGGACCAGCCCGATAAACAAGCCGATCGCAAGTCCAATCGCGCTCAGGCCAAACAGGCGCGACAGCAGGCCGGCATGAGTCAGGGCTCCAATCGCGTCAAAAGCGATCCCTCCGATAAAACCGCCTACCCAACCGCCAGCCGCTCCCTTGAGCAGATTACCGGCAACGAAAGTGGCGATTCCCACGCCCAACCCCAGCATCAGCCCCATCAGGGTCCAGCCGGTTAGGCGAGCGGCGATGAGGTAGACCATCGAGCCGGCGTGTCCCACCCCCCAGCCGCCGGCCGTCAGAATGTAGCTGAAGGCACGATTGGAATAATAGGTCGCGGGCAAGGAGAGGAGGGCGCAAATTCCAAAGCCGATTAGGAAGCGGCGCTGCATTTGCGGCGTGAGTGCCAGCTCCTGATTCTGGGCAGCGTTGATAAAGCCCCCGATCAGGCCCGACAGCACCGCCATCGCGATCAAGTTGGCGACCGCCATGCCTGTGGTCTGGCGTTGCGTCAGATCGTAGCCGTGATTGACCAGCTCCACCGGGAGCCAGCCCAACGCACCGCCGGCCAAGCCGGCCAAAGCCTTGAATGTTAGTTCCCGGCGGTTTATGAAGGCATCCATAGCAATACATGCAGCCCAGCCGAAGGCGGCCCGGCTCCCGGCCTCAGATCATAACCTGCCGGCGCTGGCTCACAAGTGCCCCCCGGCTCGGCTACGGTAACAAATTGTACTGAATAAGTGGCGCCCCGGTCACCTGGGAGATGATTGATGAGTGATGCCAGCTTGGTTCCGCAGCCCTTCGGACCGCTCCAGGGCGTTCGCATCGTGTCCTCGGGCACGCTGATTGCCCAGCCCTTTGCCGCCGAGTTGGCCGCCGAAATGGGGGCGGAAGTAATCCAAGTGGAACGCCCGGGCACGGGCGACGTGGGCTGGCGCACCATCGGCATCCGCCTTTCCTCGCATGAGCAGGCGGCGGTATCGACCAGCTGGGTCCAGGAGCGGCGTAACATTTTTTGCATCAGCGCCGACCTATCCCAAGCCCGCGCCCGCGAGCTTTTTTTACGCTTACTGGCGCGCGCTGACATTTGGATGGAAAGCTCCAAGCCTGGCACGTATGCGGCCTGGAAGCTGGATGACGCCACCGTCTGGCAGATTAATCCCAAGCTGGTCATAACCCATGTCTCCGGATACGGCCAGACCGGCCACCCAGCATATATCCACCGCGCCTCCTACGACATCGTGGGGCAAGCCTTCGGGGGTATGATGTACCAAACCGGCTTTCCCGACCCTGCTCCCCCCACCCGCGCCGCGCCCTGGACCGCTGATTATATCACAGCGTTATTCGCCTTGTGGTCGACTTTGGCGGGCCTGACCTACGCCCGCAGCACCGGCCAGGGACAGGCTATCGATGTCGCCCAGTTCGAAGCCGTGCACAAGACCCTGGGCGGTACCATGGTCGAATATTTCCAGCGGGGACTGGTGCGCGAGCGCTCGGGCAACCGCGCCCAAGGCTTCCAACCGCTGGATAGCTTTGCCGCTAAGGACGGCTGGCTGGTGCTGGGCGCGCTATCTGCCGTTTACGATCGGCTGCTGAGCGTAATCGGGCTGGACCCCAGCGATCCGAAATGGCAGCGGGCACGCACCGACCTGGAATCGGTGGAAGGAATCGAGTTCGACGCCATACTGCGCGGCTTCATCAATGAACGTACGCTGGACGAGGTCGTCGCACTGATGAATGAGCATCAGATCCCGTGCTCGCGCGTGCTCTCCAGCGCCGATATGGCCGCCGACGCCCATTATCAGGCGCGCGGAGTGCATCAGCGCTGGGAAGACTTGCAGGTAGGTCCGGTAACCGGGGTGGGAATCGCGCCGCACTTCTCCCGCACTCCCGGTCAGATCTGGCGCGGATCTGTACCGGTGGGCCACGACAATGAGCTGATTTACGGCCGGACCCTAGGAGTCAGCGAGGCGGAATTGGCGGAGCTGCGCCGTCAAGGCGCCATCTAGTATAGCCACCGCAAGACACTAGATGCCGAGCTCTTGGCTGTGGCAGGCCCTAATTATTCCTAGCGGCCAGCTTGGTCTCGATCGCAACCAAACGCTCGCGAATGTTGAGCGCGTCATCCAGGCGTTGGCTTAGCGCGTCGATTCGCGGGTTAAGCTGAACCCAGGTGGCCTCCATCTCGGCGCGCACGGCACGCAATTCCGCCTGTAGCTCGTTACGCAGCGAAGCGAGATTCTCACCCAGCCGCTTGTCGAGCTGCTGCATCTCGCTGCGCAGACCTCGGACCTCGCCGGTGAGTTCTTCGAGCCGCGGCCCTAGAGTGCGCTCGATAAATCTTTCGATTGCTCCGCTGGCGCGGGCCGCGGTATCGCCTGCTCGTTTCAACGGCACCGGTTGGATCGCCTTGTCCACCGAACCATATTCAGCTTCGGCTTGAACTCAACTATGGTCCGGTTGTCGCGTATGCGCTAGCTGCGCTGGCCGAGTAGGGCGTCACTGACCGCGTCCCAGGCCGCGCGCTCTGGCTCCATCGGCGCCAGCGCCAGCTCGACTTGAGGACCCAGGATCATCGTGGCACGGCGTGCGCCGTCGTAAGCCGACCAGGTTCCGATCGCCTCGCAGCTTGGATCGCCGCGGCGCGCGAAGGCCAGCCAGCCGTCCTGGGTTTGTGCCGCCAACTTATCCACCGCCGCGCCCACGCCCAGGTAACGATCGCTGCCGGGCGCCCTTACGGCGCCGAACACGAAGGGGATCTCGATCGTATGGCAGGCGCCGAAACGCCCTCCGGCCGCGACCGACTTCCAGGTAAAGAGGTAGCTGAAGGCCCGCCCTTGCAGCTCGCTTTGCGCCTGGGCCAACCGGATAGCGGGGATTCGAAACCAGCGATCGGTACCAATCGCTGAGTAAAGCTCGAAGGATTCCACCGAATCGCCACGCTGGGCGCGCGCCGTGCGATATGTTTCAACCAGCGACTTTGCGATTGGGGCGGGAAAGGCCTTGCTCAGGCGGGCGGTCAGATCGTCTAGACTTTCGACTTTGACTTGATCGCGGCCTGCAAAGAACTTGATCTCTTCAAGCGTGGTACCAACCAGGGTAGCGACCGCGCGGGCTTCGCCCTTGGCCACGCTTTCGATTGGCGGGCGCGCCACCAGCTCGCCGTCGACCACGGGCGCGAACATCGAGCCACTCAGACCCAACTCGCGCGCCGCCATCAGTCCGCCCTGCGTCAGGCGCAGCAACTCCGCGGCCGGCACTTGGCGTAGATCCCGCGCTCGCGTCGCGGCCAATTTCGCCACCAACCACTCGCCCACGCGCGCCGCGCGCTCTGCGCTGACTACGGTATGGCAGGCACCGCTTTGCAAAATCGCCTTGTGGAAAAGGCCGCGCGCCGCCGGCATCGCCATCAGGGTGCCAATGCTCATCGCGCCCGCCGATTCACCGAACACCGTGACGTTGCCAGGATCACCGCCGAACTGCTCGATATTGTCGCGCACCCATTGCAAAGCTGCGATTTGGTCCAACAGCGCCTCGTTACCGGTGGCCGCAATTCGCCCCTCAGTGGCCTCGATCAGGCGCAAGAACCCAAGCGTTCCCAGCCGATAGGCGATCGTCACCACCACCACGTCGCCGCGCCGAGCCAGGTTCTCACCAGAGTAGAGCGGATTGGAGCTGGAGCCGCGCTCAAAACCGCCGCCATGGATCCAGACCATCACCGGACGGCGTGCGCGATCCAACCCTGGACTCCAGACGTTGAGATATAAGCAGTCCTCGCTCTGTGGACCGGGATGGTTCAAAACCAGGTCTACGTCGGGATCCACGCTGGTGCTATTCTGCGGCGCCACGGACGCAAAGTTGCGCGCCGATCTGATCCCACTCCAAGGCTGCGGCGGCTGCGGCGGCAGCCAGCGCAGACCGTCCACCGGAGGACGCGCGAACGGCACCCCTTTGAACAAAAAAAGTCCTTTCTGCTCCTCGCCCTCGAGCTTGCCACAACTAGTAGTGACGATCGTGTCCATGCACCGAACCTTACTCCGACCCGCGTCCGGGCGCCACGCACATTGTGCGCAATACCCAGCCCAAAGTCCCACGCGTGCGATGGGATTGGCCCCCAAGCCAAGCTTGATTGGTTCGAGGGGGAGGGGGGGCGCCCTTGGGGCGCCTCCCCTCCCTCGGCGTTGCGTTGGCTATTCTTTCGCTTCAGGGTTTCAGAATTTATCGTATAGGCGTTTCAAGGCGATTACGTCCTTGGCACCCAGCCCTGCCGCCATCGCATCGGCGTAGCGCGCGGCGATCGCCTCCACCAGCGGGGCTTGCAGCCCGGCGCCCAGACAGCGCTCGCGCACCAGGGCGAGATCCTTGGCGAACATTGATAAGGGGGAGCGCGGGCTGAGGTCGCCAGCAATGATCTTGTCGTAGCGACGGCCGATGGAGGGATGGTGAGCCGAGGAGGTCCCCAGAATCTCCAGCATCCGATCGATCCGCAGACCCATCGCTTCGCTCAGCGCTACACCTTCCATGAAGATCGCCAGCATCGAACCGAACATCATCTGAATAATCAGTTTCATGTCGTTGCCGGCGCCGGCCGCTCCGACGTGAAAAATCTCTCGCCCAAAACACTCCAGCAGCGGGCGGGCTCGTTCAAAGACTTCCGCCTCACCGCCGACCATCACGGTCAGCGTACCGGCCACAGCCCCTTCCACGCCGCCACTGATCGGAGCGTCCAGATGAGCGGCTCCCTTGGCTGCCAGTAGTTGGGCATGGCGGCGGCTCTGTTCGGCTGCCACCGTGCTGGTGGCCACTACCAACGCTCCCGGCGCGACCGCGGAAAGTATTCCGTCGGCTGCCGTCATGGTGGCTTCGACCTCGCTGGGGCCGGGCAAGCTGGTCAGGATAACCTCGACCTGGGCTGCAATCTGGGCCGGGCTATCAAGCACGCGAGCGCCCTGCTCGGCCAGCGCTGCGCCAGCTTCAGCTCGTATATCGCACACCCACAATTGATGGCCGCCTTTGATCAAATGGCCGGCCAGCGGGCCGCCCATCCGCCCCAACCCGATCACGCCGACTTTCAAAGCGCTCCCTCATGCTCCAACGGCGCATTTTGACTGGTCCCCATTAGCCTACGCCATTCCTGCCAGAACTGGCGCAAACGATTGTCATCGCCGCGCAAGCCTTCGCGGGCCGGTTCGCCGCGCGCGATCAAGCTGTGTTGCACGCCCAGCGCGTGAACGCCGCGCTGTTGAGCCTCCCAGGCGGCAATATCCTCGGGGAGATTTCCTCCGTCCGAGGACCAATAGAGTTGCCAATGGCGCTCACGGATGGAGCGAACTTCAGGTGAATCGTCAATCCGCCGGCAGGCGCGCAGCTCGATCAGGGTCTGCTCGGGGCCCAGCGCTATCTGGCGCTCGATCAAGGCAGTGGAGTAGCGCACCAAAAGCAGGGTATCGGGAAAAAGCACGACCACCAGCGCCGGTCGCTCCAGACTCATTCCAGGCAAGGGATGGCGCATGAAGGCCAGGGTCATTTCGGGATCGTCGCGGAGCACTTTGTCCACCGTCCCCCTGGCCAGCCCGCTGGCATAGTCCAAGCCCAATTCCTGCACCGAATGGCCGTGGTCTAGCACGCGGTAAGGTTTGGGCGGACTTACATCGAGCAAGCGGCGATGGAGCAGCGGCGCATGGTAACCGTCGCGGGAATTTTCCGGCTGCATTTTCCAATTGGCATTGACCACGCTGCGCCGCACCAAAAACACTTCGCTCTCGGGCGCGCCGAAGGGCATTTTCAATGACGCCGCCGCGCCTCCCAAGAAATCTTCTAGCGCGGGGGCCTCGGAATCAAAGCAGACGAACACTAGGCGATGACAGGCTTCGATGCGCACCGCCACCAGGCCGAAGCGCTCCATCGCCAGTCCGCCGGGATTGAAGCTGGTGCGATAGGCGGCGGCCTCGGGCACGCCAGTCAGCCGGCCGTTAAGGTCGTAGGACCACAGATGGTACAGGCAGGTGAAATTGCGGGTGTGTCCACGCTCTTCGCACACCACCTGCGCCGCGCGATGGCGGCAGGCGTTGTAATAGGCGCGCAGGTCTCCTGCGCCGTTGCGGCAAATGATAATGGCCTGACCCGCGGCGGTGGTGGTCAGAAAATCGCCAGGATTGGGAATCTCGCTTTCGTGACAGACGAAGTTCCAGCTCTTTAAGAAGATCCGCTCGCGTTCGGCCTCATATGTAGACCGGTCGAAATAGACCCGATTATCGACCAAGTACTCGTCGGGCAAATCGGGTTTGTTGGCGGCTATAATCAACGGCTTTTCCTCCATCCCTCATGCGCAAGCGACACACCAGCCCCATGGTGCAACGCGCAAGCGGCTCAATTCAAAACCACCGCGGCGCCAACCGTCAAGCGCGATGGGCGCTGCGAGGGGGGGCGGTATCTGGTAAAGATTCTCAAACCGACGAATTGGCTGGCTTTGCAGGCTTGAGAAATCTCAAGTTATTTGCTATTCCGCCACGCTATCTTGGGATTGCGGGCAGTGATGAAGGATGAAGATTGTGGCGGCGCCGATCCATCCGCATGACTTATGGAGGCAGGCGCATCGCCTGCCCACCAAGCTTTGGGTTGCTCAGAAGCTGGGCATCTCTACGGGGCATCTTTCTTCAATTTACAAGGGGGATTTTAGACCAAGCGAAAGGCTTGCGTGGCGGATGGCGGCGATCACGAGAGGGGCGCGCTCGACCAAGGAGATTCTGCGGTGGCACCGGACGCGCCGCCCCATTTGGGAGCGCGTCGGCGGCAATGGTAGCGCGTCCCAACTGAAGGCGCCGCGAGCAGGTTCCGACCGGCGTGGCGCCGGCCGCTGAGGCTGTCGCGCTGTTGGGGGAGCTCAAGGTGGGAGAGGAAAAAAGCGGCTGCGGCACTCCGAGGGTCAAGGTTGGCTGCCTGTTCGCGGCGATTGGAGGATTTTGTCGAGCCTTCGTGGAAGCCGGAGGCGCGGTAGCGTGGGCTAACGAGAAGGATCGCTTCGCGGCGAAGACGTTCGCGCTGAACTTCCCGGAGGTGCGGCTGATTCAAAAGCCGATAGAAGAGCTGTCGGTCGCGGGGGACGGGCTTGAACCCGTTGACGTGATGACAGCGGGTTTCCCTTGCCAGCCTTTTTCGGTTGCGGGCGAAAAACGTGGGTTCAAGGACGGGCGGGGGCTCTTGTTTCTCCACCTAATCAGGTTGATCAAAGAATTCGGCGCCGACAAGCCGCGGGTGCTGCTGCTGGAGAACGTCCGGCATTTTCGGACCCATGACCAGGGCCGAACATTTCAGCGCGTTCAAACCGAGATTCAGAAGGCGGGATACTGGTTTTCGGAGAGGGACGCGCGCGTGCTCAACACCGCTACGCATACGGAGATACCGCAGAACCGCGAAAGGATTTTCATGGTCGCGATGAGCAGCGGCCACTTCACAGCAAATACGTTCGCGTTTCCGGATCCGCTCCCGGCGGGATCGCTGCGGGCAGTCCGGGAGTTCCTCGATCTGAAAAGGAAGGCCGCCGCGCGTTACTATTTTAAGCCGGGGTCGCAGTATTATCCGCTTTTTGCCGAAGCGGTCAGAAAAGGCCGTCCTGATGCGGTCTACCAGCTCAGGCGAAACTATGTTCGGGAGAACATGTCGGGCCTTTGCTTTACGCTGATGGCCAACATGGGCGATGGAGGACATAATCATCCGGTTATCAAGGACCGATGGGGCATACGGAAGATGACGCCCCGAGAGTGCGCGCGGCTGCAGGGCTACGATGACTCTTGGTTTAAGCTTCCCGATGAGCGCTCCGTGTCGTGGTACCAGATCTCTAAGCAGATCGGAAATTCCGTGACCGTGCCCCTTGTCGCAAGAATCGCGCGGAACATAATCTTCGAACTTGAGAAAGCCAACGGCGGGGAGGTTAGCTCGAATGGCCAACGAGATCGAGTGGACTTTTCCGAAGAACGAGGGCGGAAGGGAGACGGGTTTTCACGACGCAGGCGTGGAAACATTCAAGGGAAATTTCGATCGCTATCTGGCGAGAGAGGTTATTCAGAACAGCCTTGACGCCAGAGATGATCAAAGGAAGCCCGTCCGCGTCGAGATAAAGCTGCGGAAGGCCAGGCGCGACGAGATCCCCGACATCGACGGTTTGCAGCGGACTTTCGCCCGATGCGCGGACTACTGGAAGAAAACGGACAAGCGGGCGAGCGAATTCTTTAAGCGCGCCGAACGGCTGGCCAAAGCCGACGAGATAGCGATGCTTCAACTCGGCGACTACAACACGACCGGAGTGATCGGCAGCGACTCGGACCGAGAAAAGAATTGGTACAGCTTGATCCGCTGCGCTGGGTCTTCACCAAAGAGCGGGGGCGAAGGCGGCTCCTTCGGGATTGGGAAAAACGCGCCATTCGCCGCCAGCCATATGCGCACTGTTTTGTATTCGACCTTCACACGGGACGGGGGGAGCGCATTCCAAGGAGTGGCTCTCCTGGTCTCGCACGCGCTGCCTGGCGACGGAACCGCGCAGCCGACAGGATTCTTGGGCCAGCAGGGTGGTGCGTCGGTCCGGATCGAGGACGCAATTCCGAAACCCTTCAGGAGACACGAACCTGGCACCGATATTTTTGTTCTGGGTTTTCCTGCCAGCGAAAGCTGGGAGGATGACTTGGTCTACTCGGTGTTGGAGAATTTCTGGTTGGCGATTCAATCGGGCGATCTCGTAGTTCAAGTCGGTCATATAGTTATCGACGCCGACAGCCTTGCCAAGCTCCTGGGGCAGTTCTCGGCAAAAGAGGACTTCACCGCGCACCTGTACTGCCGAGCTTTCACAAACCCCAGCATTCCGCCCATCAAGAAGAAACTGGACACGCTTGGCGATTGCGAAGTCTATCTTTTCGCGGGCCCGTCGGATGAGATGACAAAGCACGTCGCCATGTTTCGCAAGACTGGAATGAAGGTGTATGAGAAGCTTTTCCGTTCGATCGTTCCATTTTGCGGCGTTTTTATATGTCGTAGCGAGAACGGGAATGCGACGCTGCGCGAGATGGAGCCTCCGGGCCACGACAAGTGGGACCCCGATCTGCCGGAAAAGGGCGCGCATCGCGCTACGCAGGCGGAGCTCATCGAATTCATCAGATCTTGCATAAGGCAGTTGTGGCCGGTTGACGATAAGACGTCGCTCTCCATCCCGGGCCTGAGCAGGTATCTGCCGGACGATGAGGAAAGCCCTGAGGAGCCGCTGGATGGGTCGCGTTCGGACCAGAAAAAAGGCGAATCGCTGGACCGCGAAGTGCGCCCGGCCCAAATACCGACTCGACGGATCGAGCCTCGGAAGGAGATGCAGCCGGACTCCGCACGCCGAGGCGAGGGCGACGACGATACCGGTTTCGGCGGTCATGCGAACGATGGTGACGGCGGATCGGACGGAGGCGGCGTCGGGGAGAGTGCAAAGGGTCGAAGCGGCGCGGGAACAGGCGGAAAGCCGGCGGTTCCGATCTTCTACCGAACCTTCGTGGCGGACGACGCCGGCCAAGTTTATCGGGTTCGAATCAGGCCCGAAGCGCCGGGCGTCAAGCAGCTGAACGCGCAAATCTGGACCGTTGGCGACGACGGCAAGGTGCCTGCTGAAATTCTGACTGCGAAGAGCCAGGACGGAACCATGGTTCCAGTGACGGGAGGCGGGATAATCGGTCCGCTGAGCGTCGCGCAAAACGGACCTCTTTTGCTTGAGATTTCTTTGCGGGACCCGCTCCGCGTAGCGATGGAAATTACTGCGCATGAAGCTTAGCCGAAGATCTTACCCGCACCCGGTGTTAGGAAATCGCGACGACGTGCCCGGCGCCGCCTTCCAGCCAACGATCGAAGTGTCGGCTGATAAGCAGTTTGTGTACATCGACATCAGAATCCAGTGCAGCAGCGGCACAATCTTGGACTTGGTGAAAGCTGGGCGCGCCGCATACGTAGCGCATGTGGAATGTACGAATACTGTTTTTCGGCGCGCATACGAGTTCCGTGAAGAGCGAGAGAAAATAACGATCCCAACCGACCAGCTCAACGAAACCGTCGAGCTCAACGTCTTCGCGGTTTCCAAGGAGACAATTCGCGGCTACGCGATCGAGGCAGCTCACGAAGATTACAAGGGGGCAGCGTTCATCATCCGGCGGGCGGACATCCTAGCGATCGGCGAAACGAGGACTTTCCTTGTCGAGCCGCAGGAATCGCTCGGCAGAATCGGGACAATCATGCAGATCGACTGTTCAATCGAGGACGGCGATCAGCCGATGAAGCTGGATCTTCAGCAGCAAAAGATTCGCGTCGTGCTCTCGAAGCCAGACTTCGAGCAATACAAAATCCTTCGGAACAACGAGGCGCTCCTTGAAATAGTGAGCATGGCGATCGTGTTGCCCGCCCTGATCGCAGCGCTGAGTGAGATTCGCAGCGGATCCGGTGACGAGTTCGAGGGGCTGCGCTGGTACGAAGTATTGATCGCTAGGATGCACTCCTTGGGGCTTTCCAAAGACAGCGACCCCATCACCGCAGTTCAACGGCTGCTTGATCTGCCGATTCGCCGGACGCTGACGAGCGCCCACCGGTTCGCGGAGGCGGCTTCATAAAATGATCCACGCGCTGAACGTGCTCCGCGAGGCCTTTACAAACAAGCTGCGCGGGGCGATAGGCGCGAACGTCGCGCGATACCAGCAAGACAGGCCGTGGATCGCGGAGTTTGCCTCAGGGCCCAAATGGGAGCTTCAGACGGATCTCGTTCCTGCGGAGCCGCTCCAACTTCTGCTGCCGGACGGCGACGACCTCAAGGATTTCGAGAACGCCGTAAGCATCCATAGGTCGCTTCCCAATCTAAGTCCTCGCGTGGCTCGAGATCCTCGTTTGTGGGCGCGCCTTACTCATGTGGAGCTGTGGGTCTATATGAGAAAGCGCTGGCCCGTCGAACGATATTTGGCCGACAGGAGCAGAGCCGAGCGATTCATTTTGGAGCGATATTTTGTTGCGAGAAATGAAAGTCGTGCGCTGCTTCGGAACGGAGCGGCTCGTCTGTGGTGGTGTGCAAAACTTTCGCACGACCCGGTCCGCTCCGATCCTTATGAGCTAACGAGAATTCTGCTTTCAAAACTGGACATCACTCAAAATCTTCTTGAGAACAGCATCGGCCGCGCGCCTGCCGTAGTACATGGATTTCTCGAGTTTTTAAGGGAGAACCCGAAGCTGCTGGCCGGCGGCGACGAAAACCGCAGGAAAATTCGGGGTCTCGTGAGGTTTCTAAATCTCACCGGGGGGGTTCGCGTGCTCGACTGCCTATCCAAGGAGGAGGTAATCGCGACGTTACGCGACGAGGCGCCTCGGCTTGCGGCTTGAAGCAATGACCGATGTCTTTTCGCCGGACCAGCGGTCGCGCATTATGGCGCGGATCCGCTCGGCTGGCAACAGAAGCACCGAACTGCGATTCGCGATCCTGCTGCGAGAGTGCGGAATCCGCGGCTGGCGCCGAGGCAGCAAGCTGCCCGGACGCCCGGACTTCGTGTTTCGAAAGGAGCGGTTAGCAGTTTTTATCGATGGAGACTTCTGGCATGGAAATCCGAAGCGGTTCCGCATTCCGAAGTCAAACCTTAGCTACTGGCGGCCGAAGATTGAGGGCAACCGGCGGCGCGACAGGGCCGTCAATCGAATGCTCCGCGCGCAAGGCTGGGCAGTAGTGCGGTTTTGGGAGTCTTCCCTTCGGAACCCCGGCCGTGTAACGGCGAGACTCAGAAAGCTGCTTGATGCCGAGAGATCGATGAAGAGCAGCCGGGGCCACGCTGATCGCTCCTGATGAGACCCGCAGGCACGCGCGCGTCGGGGCTGGCGCGGCGTGCTAGCGGAGCGCACGCCACCTATGAGAGCGGCGCGAAGCGGAGACGCAGGGGGAATGGGCGGGGCTGGATGATGAGCGCGAGCGGCGCAGCCTGCGGAGCCCGAGTGGGCGTCTCACAGCGGAGTGGCCGCGGTGAACTCTAGGCTGATTCGACCGTGGCGGACCTGTCGCTGACAGTTAAAGATGTCCGGGTCATAAACAATTAGAGATGTCCGCATAGGTGGTTTGAAAGAGGGCATGGTCAAAGGACCTCCGGGATAGGGTTTGAGGGGAGCTCAAGAATTTTTCCGTCCGCGCTCTGATTGGAGAATGGAGTGCGGGCGGAAAAATGTTGGTTTTGGAATCGCTCAGGCAAGGGCGCTGCAGCGTCGCCGGCCGGCCAGTATTGGCCGGCCCAGCGCTGCGCCCTTGCGGGGCGCACCTTATTGGGTTGAGCTGGGAGCGGTGCGCCCAGGGAATCGTAACGAGCCAGCAAGCGGCCCTGATAGCCGACCCCCAAGGTGCCATTGGTGAACTGGTGGACGATGACGGGGCAGCGCACGAAATGGGGTCGCTGGCGGGTGGTGGGCAGCTGCAGGATGAGGTTGTTGAAGGTCACGGTATTGTCGTTACGGACGATCCGGCGATAGTGGCTGGAGAGCAGCAGGTCCAGCTCCAGGCCGGGCAGCTTGGTAAAGGCGCTTTCCTTTTGCGCTGGTTTGACGGCGAAGCGGCGATTGAAGTCGGGGATAAAGACCTCTTCCAGATATTGGTTGGCCTGCGCATAATCGGCAATCAAACCGCCGCCTGTATCCACTGCAGCTCCCCGGCGATCGCCTTCGTGATCACCTCCCGCCGCGTCATTGCCCGCGCCTCTCGCCATACTCGCCGCTCGGTGTCTTCCACCGCTCGGCTCTATCCCACTCCCCGGACCTCTTTAAATGTTTATGCCCCGGACATTTCCTATGTTTGTGACAAAACCGACGAATTGGCTGCGAGCAAACCCTCTTACCTGCTAACGTAGAGTGCGCCACAGCGGGCGCACCGCGCTAAACCCAATTTGACGGCGCGCGCGGGCTTTTGTTACAACACAGCGTGTAGTTTTGAGTTGCGACTGCGCACCACGATGGGAGGTGGAGGATCCGTTCGCCCGCTGGTTGAAGTGGTAGTGCAGCGTTTCTTGAGCCAATGACCGCAGACACCAAAGCCATTTCCCATGCCGCCGAGCTGATTTATCAGGCCCGGCGCGCGGCAACCCCCTGCGCACCGGTACGCGATTTACTGCCCGCAGGGGACCTCGCCGCCGCCTACGCCGTACAGGAAACCAATACCAAACGCTGGCTGGGCGAGGGGCGGCTGTTGTCGGGGCGGAAAATCGGGCTTACCTCGCAGGCGGTGCAGCGCCAGTTCGACGTCAACCAGCCCGACTACGGCATGCTGTTCGCCGACATGGCGGTGCCCGCCGGTAGCGAAGTTGCACGCGGCCGGCTGATCCAGCCCAAAGTCGAGGCCGAGGTGGCGCTGGTGATGGAGCGTGCCCTGCCCGGGCCGCGGATCACGCTGGCGGACGTAATCGGCGCGGTTGGTTACGCGGTATGCGCGATCGAGATTGTCGATAGCGCCATCGCCGGCTGGAACATCAAGCTGGTCGATACCATCGCGGACAACGCCTCCTCGGGGCTCTACGTCCTGGGCACCCGGCCGCGGCGGCTGGAAGGGCTGGATTTGCGCCTGTGTGGGATGTTGATGCAGGTCGGCGGTCAGACCGCTTCGCTGGGCGTGGGCGCCGCTTGCTTGGGCCATCCGCTCAATGCGGTGCTCTGGCTGGCGCAGACCATGGCTCAATTGAGCCGCCCGCTGGAGGCTGGTGACACGGTGCTATCGGGGGCCCTGGGTCCAATGGCGGCCGTGCGCTGGGGTGAGGCGGTCAAGGTCGAAATCGCGGGGTTAGATTGCGTCGAGGTTGCCTTCGCCAAGGAATAGCCGCAGGACTGATCCTGGCGCAAGGCCGAAAATAGCGCACCGGAAAGCCGGCCGCAGGGAGAACAAGTTAATGGCTGATCGCGTGCTGCGCTCGCGTTTTGTCAATGCCAACGGGGTCAAGACCCATTACACCGAGGTCGGTGACGACGGGCCCACCCTGGTGGCGATTCATGGCGGCGGCCATGGCTCCTCGGGCAAGGCCGGGATGGGCGAGTTGATCGCGGCCCTGGCGCCACTGCGCTGCGTGGCGCCCGATTCGGTGGGCGGGTATGGCATGACCGATCCTTATGCGCCAACCCCCCACGGGTTGCTCGATCGGGTCGCGCATCTGCGAGATTTTGTCGATACCTTGTGCCTGGATCGCTTCGCCTTGCTGGGCAATTCCCAAGGTGCCTGGGTCGCGGCCCAGTATGCGTTGCACCATCCCGAACGCGTCTCCCATCTGATTCTCATCGGCTCGCTGACCATCGGCCAGTCGATGGGACTCAAGCAGGAGCCCACTGCGGCAATGAAGGCCCTGCAGAGCTACGACGGGACGCGCGCGGCAATGAAGAAACTCCTGGAGGGCTTGGTCAATGACTCCAGCAAAATAACCGACGAGGTGGTAGATCAACGCCAAGCCGCCGCCACACGCCCGGGTGCGATGGCCGCGATGGCGGCTTTTACCAAGGCGACGGAAGCGCTGCGCCGCGACCCGGTTTTGTCTCTGCAAATGGACATGCGGGCCACCCTGCCGGTGCTGACCGCACACATCCCGACCATTTTCATCTGGGGCCAGGACGACCATTTCGCCTTGCCACAGACCGGCCGGGCACTGGAGCCGATGCTGCCCCAGGTCAAGTTCCATTGGATCGCCGGCGCGGGTCATCAGGTTCAGAACGACAAGCCCGAGGTGGTAGCAGCAATTGCCCTGGAATTCCTGCGTGGGAGTACCCGTCAGGGCGCGGCTTGATTGCGGATTTGTCACGTTAACCAGAAACTGGGTAAAGGCCTATGCTCTCACCCGAAGAAAACGAACGACTGACCAGAGTTGGACCCGGCACGCCGTGTGGCGCATTACTGCGCCGCTACTGGCAGCCGTTGTGTCCGGCCGCCGAGTTGACCATCGAGCAGCCCAAAAAACGCATCCGCATCATGGGCGAGGACTTGGTGGTGTTTCGCACCGACAGCGGACGCTTCGGCTGCGTCGAAGAGCATTGCCCCCATCGCGGGGTCTCGCTATATCACGGCTTTATCGAGGGCGAGGAGCTGCGCTGCTGCTATCACGGCTGGAAATACGATCTAGCCGGGCGCTGCACTGAACAGCCCTTCGAGCCGCAGCGTGAGGGGCTGAAGGACCGCATCCGGCTGCGAGCTTACCCCGTGGTCAAGCTGGCCGGCCTGCTGTTCACCTATATGGGGCCGGACCCGACGCGCGCCCCGCTGTTACCGCGCTGGGATGTACTGGTGCGCACCGACGGCCGGCGGCTGATCCATCTGATGCCGGTTCATCGCTGCAACTGGCTACAATGCCAGGAAAATACTGTCGACACGGTTCACACCTTCTACCTGCACGGTCAAATGTCGGTGGTCAAGAATCTGCCGATTCAGGGCGACGCGGGCTATTATCGGCGACCAATTGAAAAATACGACTGGGAAATCTGCCGTTGGGGCGTGGAAAAGCTGCTGGTCTATAAGGGCGACCCCGAGAAGGGCATTGCCAGCGAAGTCGAAATCCGCCCGCCGCTGATTTTCCCCAACATCTTGCGCATTCCGCAAGGTCCGGTCGAAGCCCTCCATTGGCGAGTACCAATCGACGACTACAGCACGCGGATCGTATGGATCGGCTTCGTTGCCTCCCCTCCCGACGGAGTCAGGATGAGCGAAGATGAAGATCCGCCTTTCCAGTATCTGAGCGAAATGATGACGCCCGAAGGGGAACATGATTTACGCTCGTTTTACAGCCAGGATCGAATGGCGTGGGAGAGCCAGGGCACGATTTACGATCGCTCGCACGAGCATCTGGGCGCCTCGGACCGTGGGATTGTGATGTATCGCCGGATGCTGGCCGAGCAAATCGCCCGGGTCGAGCGTGGCGAAGAACCCACCGTCGCGGTGGTGCGCGATGCGGCGGAAAACCAGATGATCAGTTTTCCCAGCGCCACCCGCCCGTGGGGCAGCGAAGTGCTGAGCTTCTTTGGCACCCAGGAGGCGACCGCCGCGGCCTTCAGGGGCGGCTCCGCCAAGTAAGAGCGGTCGGCGGTGGCCGAATTGCCAAGAGGTTGACATGGCTGCACTGCGACTGGGGATTGTCGGAGTGGGCATCGGCGCACTGCAAACCGTGCCCCATCTAAAACGGGTGGCGGCGCAGGTCGAGCTGACCGCCATCGCCGACGTCCGGCGCGACAACCTGGAGTACTTCGCGGCCCAGTACGGCAAGCCGCTTTCAATGTACGACGATGCCGCCCAACTGTTCGCCAGCCCACAGGTCGATGGGGTCTGGATCGCTTCCCCCAATCGCTTCCACGCCGAGCACGTAATCGCGGCCGCCAACGCGGGCAAACATGTCATCTGTGAAAAGCCCATGGCAATCACCTTGGAGCAATGCGCCGCGATGGTAGAGGCGGTCGAGCGCAACGGGGTTAAATATGTCCAAGGTCATTCCAAGGTCTATGACGCCCCCATCCAGGCCATCGGCGCGGTGCTCGCTAGCGGCGAGTTAGGACGGCTGATTCACATCCAAACTTGGAACTGGAACGACTGGCTTATCCGCTCCATTGTCGCCGACGAAGTCGACACCAGCCAGGGCACCGGGGTAGTCTTCCGGCAAGGGCCTCATCAGCTCGATACGCTGCGCTATTTGGCGGGGGCCAAAGCACGCAGCGTCAAAGCGATCACTGGCCGCTGGGATCCGCATTATCCCAAAGGCGAGGGCAATTACACCGCCTTTTTGGATTTCGACAACGGAGTCGCGGCAACCGCCGTCTTCGACGGCTATGGTTATTTCGACATAACTGAATTGACCTGGGGAATTGGCGAGTCGGGCAAACGCCATCGCAATTACGACTCGATCCTGCCTCGCGAGCGCCCTCCCGGGCCGGTCAGCGAGGCCGACAAGTACGCCAAGGTGCGCGCCGGCAATCCCTATGGTTACGGACGCGGCGCGGGCCCTATTCCCGACGCGCCTCAGCAACAGCCCTTCTTCGGGCTCACGCTGGCAACCTGCGAGCGGGGCGTGATCCGGCAATCGCCCGAAGGACTGTATGTGTACGGCAGCGAAGGTCGGCGCGAGATAAAGTGCCCGCCCAGCCGGGGACGTGCCGCTGAATTGCTGGAGCTTTATGGCGCGGTCAAGGAAAAGCGCCCGCCCCTGTTGGATGCGCGCTGGGGCATGGCTACCACGGAGATCTGTCTTGCGATCCTGCAGTCCAGTCGTGAGCGTAGGGAGATCGGTTTGTCGCATCAGAGCGAACCGCCGTCGCAGCACGCGCTTGCGCGCTGAATTTGGCCGGTTAAGGAGGGCACGCACATGGCCGCGGTGTTAGGCATGGGATTAAGCCACTATCCGGGACCGCTGGTAGCGCCTGAACATTGGTCGCGGATGCTATTGCGCAACACCGAGATCGGACGAATCAAGGCTGAACTTTATAACAATCCGCAATTGTGGCCGCCCCAGATGCGCGCCGAATGGAGCGACGATCAGGGGCATGCCGCCGCCATCGAACATCGCAATCGCCTGCTCGCCGGCTATGCGCGGCTGCGCGCCGAACTGGACGCCTTCCGCCCTGACTTGATCCTGATCTGGGGCGACGATCAGTACGAAAACTATCGGCGCGATTGCATCCCCGCTTTTTGCATCGGCATTTTTGATTCGCTCCAATGCCGTCCCTACGGCGGCGGACAAGTGGTGTTCAAGACCCAAGACAACGTCTGGGGCCTGCCCAACGACACCCAGATCACCGTGCGCGGCCATCGCGAAGCGGCCTCGGGCCTGTGCCGGCAGCTTATCGAAGAGGGCTTCGATCTGGCGTACTCCTACGCCTTTCGCAGCGAAGCTGGCTTGGCCCACTCGTTCAACAACACCATCGTATATCTGGATTACGAGCGGCGTGGTTTTCCCTATCCGGTTATTCCCTTTGCGGTCAATTGCTACGGTAATCAGTTGATTAAGACCGCCGCCGGCTCAATGGGCGAAGGAGCCGACGAAGTCTCGCCGCCCGCGCCCAGCCCGGCCCGCTGCTTCGCCCTGGGTGGCGCGATCGCGCGCTGGTTCGCCGATAGCCCCTGGCGAGTGGCCCTCATTGCCTCGTCGAGTTGGTCGCACGGTTCGCTGACTGAAAAGCACGGCCGGCTCTATCCGGATTTACCCGCCGACCGCGCACGGCATGAAGAGCTCCGCAGCGGTGGTTTTGTCAACTGGGGCAAATTGCCACAAAGCCAAATCGAGGAGTCAGGGCAACACGAAATCCTTAACTGGGTTTGCTTGGCGGGAGCGATGACGCAGCTCAAGCAATCGGCGCAGATTATTGATTACGTGGAAAGTTACGTGTTCAACTCATCCAAGTGCTTCGCGCTCTTCGCACCGCGCCCCGCTTCTTCGCAGGCTAGCGTCGGCGCATCGGCAGGGAAGTAAACCTGGCCGCGGCGATTTATTTATCGACAAAGGCGAGCGTCAAGCGATGGCAGCCCGCCCTTCAGCGCGGCTTGTCCAGGGCTGGGGAAGGCGGGGGACGTTGCTCCTCGGCCATCTGATCCTCCAGACAATCTTGGCGCGCCTCCATCTCCTCTATCCGCACTGACAGCCGTTTCATTTGTTCGCTCATCGCGCCGATCGCGCGTGCCACCGGGTCAGGCAGGTGAGCGTGATCGAGATCCATGACTTCGGGGCGCGAGCGATCGCGCTCCACGGTCTTGCCCGGAATTCCCACGATGGTCGAGTAGGGCGGCGCCGAGGTGACCACCACCGCGCCCGCGCCGATTCGGCTATGGTGGCCGATGGTAACCGGGCCGAGCACGCTTGCGCCAGCGCTGATCATGACATGGTCCTCGATCGTGGGATGGCGCTTTTCCTTCTTAAGGCTGGTGCCGCCCAGGGTTACACCCTGGTAGATCAAAACGTCGGCGCCGATGTCGGCGGTCTCGCCGATGACTACACCCATCCCATGATCGATGAACAAACGGCGCCCCAGTCGGGCCCCGGGATGAATCTCGATACCCGTGCGCCAGCGCGACAGTTCGCTGACAATCCGCGCCAGCAGCTTGAGTCGATGACGCCACAGCCAGGAGGCTATGCGATGGGCCCAGATGGCGTGCACGCCGGGATAACATAAGACCACCTCCAAAACGGTACGCGCCGCGGGATCAAAGTCGAAAACAACCTGAACGTCTTCACGCAAGCGGCTAAGCCAGGCCATTGGCACCTCTGGCGCCCGCGGGCGCAGTAACAAATGCGCCCGGGCGGAAAACAATTCTGCCCCAGCCTGCTCCTTCTCTCCGCTGAGCCAAGAGCCGAGGGAGTAAAGAAGGAAGCTATCTCTTACCCAGGGCGGCGCTCAAGCACGTCGGATTTGGTCACAACGGTTCGGGCACCATTCAAATTGCCCGCGTGCGCCCGCCCGTTGGATACGACCGCCTTGCGCTTGAATGCGCGCATGGAAGCGGCGGCCCTGAGCTTGGGTTGGGCGCGGTCGCGATGCAGCTTATATTCCACCGAATCAATCAGGGCTTGCCAGCTGGCCTCGATCACGTTGGCCGAAACCCCCACCGTGGTCCAGCGCCGCTTGCCATCGGTGGATTCGATCAGAACCCTGACCCGCGCGCCGGTGCCAGCCCCGTTATCAAGCACCCTGACCTTGTAGTCGGCCAAGCGCATCGCGCCCAAGGTCGGATAGTAGGGAATGAGCGCGGCGCGCAAGGCGGAGTCCAGCGCGTTGACTGGACCGTTGCCAGTGGCGGCACTACGGGTGCGCCGCCCGTCGGGCCCGTCGATAATTACGATCGCCTCGCTAAAAGGCGCTTGCTCCGCGTTCCACTTGTCGTCGAAGACGCGGAAGCTGACTAGGCCGAAATGTTCGCGTTCCAGCCCCAGCGCACGCAGCATCACCAGCTCGAAAGAAGCGTCGGCGCCATCGTAAGCATAGCCCGCCGCCTCTAGCCGCTTGAGTTCGGCCAGCAACCCGGAAATTCGTTCGTCGTCGGGCTTGAGTTCCAGGCCGAATTCCCGCGCCTTGTAAACGATGTTGCTTTGTCCTGCCAACTCGGAGAGCAGTACACGTCGATCATTGCCCACCAACGCCGGATCGATATGCTCGTAGGTGGCTGTGTTGCGCTGTACCGCCGAAACGTGCAAACCACCCTTGTGAGCGAAAGCGGAGCGCCCGACGTAAGGCTGGCGTGTCATCGGGGTCAGGTTGGCCAGCTCGTTGACCAGGGTGGAGAGCTGGCGCAGATGCTTGAGCTTGGCCGCGGGCAGGCATTGATAGCCCATTTTGAGCTGCAGGTTAGCAATCACCGAAATCAGGTTGGCGTTGCCGCAGCGCTCGCCCAGCCCGTTAATCGTCCCCTGCACTTGGCGCGCGCCCGCTCGCACCGCCGCCACGGTATTGGCAACCGCAACGTCGGAATCGTTATGGCAATGGATTCCCACCCCGCACGGCAGCGTCTCCCGCGCCCTCGCGACCGCCTGCGCAATCTCCTCAGGCAGCCTCCCGCCGTTGGTATCGCACAGGCACACCAAATCGGCACCGGCCTGCGCGGCAGCCTTGATGCAGGACAAAGTGAATTGCGGATTTTGGGCAAACCCGTCGAAAAAGTGCTCGGCATCCAGAATCACCTCATCGACGTGCTGTTTGAGATAGCGCACGGTATCGCCCAAGATGTCAAGGTTTTCCTGAAGCGAGATGCGCAAGGCCTCGCGCACGTGCAGCTCCGAGGTCTTGCCCACCACCGTGGCCACCGGCGTGCCAGCGCGCAGGAGCAAGGCCAGGCTTCGGTCCTGCGAGGCCTTGATCCGTGCGCGGCGGGTAGCACCAAAGGCGCATAACTTGGCATGACGCAGACGCAGCTTGGCCGCACGCGTGAAGAATTCAGCGTCGCGCTGATTGGAGCCCGGCCAGCCTCCCTCGATATAATCGAAGCCCATCTCATCGAGCCGGGCGGCGATCGCCAAGCGGTCGTCAACCGTCAGCGAAACATCGTCCGACTGCAGGCCGTCGCGCAGGGTGGTATCGTAAACGTAGATTTTACCGCCGTCCGCCATCGCCTCACGAAGCGCTGGGCTTGGCGCTCTCCTCCGGGTTGGCCAAAAAGGCGTCGTGCAAGACACGCACCGCCAGCTCGCCGTACTTGGCGTCGATCACTACCGAGAGTTTGATTTCAGAGGTCGAAATCATCTGGATATTGATGCGTTCGTTGGCCAACACCTCGAACATCCGGGCCGCGACCCCGGCATGACTGCGCATCCCCAGCCCCACGATCGAAACCTTGGCCAGACCATCTTCGTGAGCCACGCCGCGTGCGCCGACTTCGCGTGCCACTTGCTCGGTCAAATCCAGCGCGCGGCGGGCGTCACCACGCCCCACGGTAAAGGTCATGTCGGTGCGTCCCTGGGCCCCGGCGTTCTGAATAATCATGTCCACGACAATCCCGACCGCTGCAATTGGGCCAAGGATGCGCGCCGCCAAGCCAGGCCGATCTTCGACTCCGGTCAGGGTGATTTTGCTTTGATCGCGATCAAGGGTCACCCCCGCGACCAGCACGTTTTCCATCGATTGATCTTCGTGTCCCACCCAGGTTCCCGCCGATTCGTTGAAACTGGAACGCACCACCAGAGGTACGTTGAAACGCCGTGCCATCTCCACCGAGCGCAACTGCAAGACCTTAGCCCCCAGCCCGGCCAACTCCAGCATCTCGTCGTAGGAGATTCGCGCTAGTTGGCGCGCCGCCGGGCAGATATTGGGGTCGGCCGTGTAAATCCCGTTGACGTCGGTATAAATCTCGCAGACCTCGGCCTCCAACGCCGCCGCCAACGCCACCGCGGTCAGATCGGAAGCGCCCCGACCCAAGGTCGTGATATCGCCTGCTCCATCGACCCCCTGATAACCGGCCACGACCACGATATTCCCACCCTTCAGGGCCTGCAACACACGCTCGCAGTCGACTGTGCGGATGCGGGCCTGACCATGATTGGAATCGGTTGCGATTTTTACCTGATGGCCCAGCAGCGAGCAGGCCGGAATGCCGTTGGCGCACAGACAGATCGCCAGCAGGGCGGCGGAGGCCTGCTCACCGGTCGCCGCCAGCACATCGGCCTCGCGGGGATCGGGCAGGGCGGCCAATTGGTGCGCCAATCCCAACAGCCGGTTGGTCTCGCCCGCCATCGCGGAGACCACCACCACGATCTGATGGCCCATTTCGCGGGTCTGCGCTACCCGTCGCGCTACAGCCCGGATTCGCTCAAGAGAACCCACCGAAGTGCCACCGTACTTCTGGACAATCAGACCCATCCTGCTATCGCAATCTCCACAGATTCGCCGTTTTTCAGGCTGTCCGGAAACCGGCCAGCTTGCGATTTATTGGTCAATAGCAAGATTGTTTCGTAAAAACCCAAGTCGAGCAATTGTGGCAGGCGAAGCGAACAAGCGTAAGTGGCGAATCAGACAAACTTCTGCTGGAACCGGGCGAGTAGCTCGAGGTAGCGTTGATGGTTGGCGCTGAGTTCGATTCGGCGCCGATTGGCCCCCTCGTATTCGATACGCACTGCCAGCCGCTCCAATTCATCCGCCTCTTGCAGGCGCTCCACCCATTCCACCGCCGCCACCGCCCTGGAAAACAGGTACTCGCGCAGCCCTAGATCGTCGACCGTGGCCCGCTCCAGACGATAGAGGTCAATATGGTAGAGCTCCAACCGCCCATGATGTTCTTGCACCATGGTAAAGGTAGGACTGAGGATGTCCTCCTCACGCAGGTTCAGGCCGTGCGCCAACCCCTTGATGAAACAGGTCTTGCCCGCGCCCAGTTCCCCAGACAGACCGAGCAGTTCGCCTCCTTCAAGCAACGAGGCCAAGCGTCGGCCCCAAGCCTTGGTTTCGCGCGCCGAAGCGCTATGCAAGGTGATAGTCACGCACCATCCTTCCTTTCGCCCAGCGAGGCCCAGGTAGCCGGCAGAGCGGCAATCAGGTCGCCTGCGATATAGCCCACTGGCCCCATCTGCGCGGCCACCCGGTCGGCTGCCGCTCCGTGAACAAAGGCGCCCGCCGCCAGCGCGTCCATCGGAGCAAACCCCTGGCCCAACAAGCCGCCGATGATTCCGGACAGGGCGTCGCCCATTCCGGGCGAGGCCATGCCAGGATTACCGGTGGAATTGATCTTAATGACACCCTCGGGGCTTGCCAGCACCGTGCGATTGCCTTTAAGCAGGCACCACGCGCCAGTCAGCTCGCAGATCCGCCGGGCGGCCGAGATGCGGTCGGCGTTGACCTGCGCGGGCGAGCTGCCTAGCAGCCGAGCCGCCTCGCCGGGATGCGGGGTGAGCACGACCGGACCCCGAGCTTGACGCAGCAGGCCGGCGCCCATTTGGGCCAGCGCGTTGAGCCCATCGGCGTCGATCAGCACAGGGCGGCGTGGCGCGGCGGCTTGGGTCACGACAAATTCCAGAATCGCCTTGGTGTCCGCGCTGACTCCAATTCCTGGGCCGATGACAATCGCGTTGTGGGCGGGAAGTAATGCGCGCAAGGAGTCGATTGCACCGGCCGCCAGATGACCATCCTGGTCGGCCAGCGCCACGGTCATCAATTCGGCCTGTCCGGCGGCCACGATTGGCGCCACCGTGCGCGCGGTAGCTACCGTCACCAAGCCCGCGCCGATACGTAAGGCACCGCGGCCAGCGAGCAAAGCGGCGCCGCTTTTGCCCCATCCGCCAGCGATTATCAAGGGATGGCCATAATTGCCCTTATGACTGTCTGCGGGCCTGGGCGCCAGCAACGGCGCAATGTCACAGACTTCCAGGAAGCATCCTTGCGGCGCCACTTCGGCTAATGCCGCGGGAGCAAAACCGATATCGATAATTTTCAATTGGCCAGTATAACTGGCACCTGGATAGCTGACGTGACCATACTTGGCTAAGCCGAAGGTCACGGTCAGCGCGGCTTGCACCGCAACCCCCATCACACCACCCGTATCGGCATTGATCCCAGAAGGAATATCCACCGCGACTCGACCGGCATCGCTACCGTTGATTAGCGCAATCGCGGCGGCGGGAAGTCCGGTTATCGGGGCGTTGAGGCCGGTGCCGAAGATCGCATCGATGATCCAGCCCGGGCTGCCGAAGGATCGGCGCAAATCTTCCTCGCTGCCGATCTCTTCGATTCGCGAGCCAGCGCCGGTCAGCTCCTGGCAGGCACGTGCGGCATCGCCCGCCAGCGCCTGGGTTCGCCCCAGCAACAACACGCGTGGCTGCAGGCCCGACTCGTGCAGGACGCGCGCCGCCACCAACCCGTCACCACCATTGTTGCCGCGGCCCGCAACGACCACAATTGCGCCAGCCCTAGCCTGGCGCGCTTGCGGCCAGCGCTCCAGCAAGGCGTGCGCAACCCCAGCTCCGGCGTTGGACATTAGGCTCCAAAACGAGATGGCGTACTTGTCGTGGCTAAGACGGTCCAGGCGGCGGCTTTCGTCGGCATTGAGCAGACGCATGATAGTGGGAGCTTAGCAAACTCCACTCCGTGGGCCATCAAATGCTAAGCGTGCTGACCAGCCGCAGCGATGAGCCGCTTCATCCCGCGCACCGCCGCCGGCATCCCGACCATTACCGCACGCGCCACGATCGCGTGACCGATATGGAGCCACTGCAGCCCACGCAGCGCGGCGATTGGTGCGGTATTGTCGTAGTTCAAGCCGTGGCCGGCGTTGACCCGCAGCCCCAGGGCGCGCGCGATCTTGATGGCCTGCGCGACGCGGGCTAATTCAGCACGGGTTTGCTCGCTGAAGCTCGATTCTCGCTTAGAGCCCGCACCCGAAGACAGGTCGCGATCCGCCAGCTCGGCGTAGCGCCCGGTGTGCAATTCCACATATTTGGCTCCGAGCTCGCGCGCGGCTTGGAGCTGGACTCGATCCGGCTCGACAAACAGGCTCACTCCGATTTTAGCCTCGTTGAGGGAGCGCACGATCGGCGCCAGCCGCTCACTCATCGCAGCCGCGTCCAGGCCGCCCTCGGTGGTCAGTTCCTCCCGCCGTTCGGGCACGAGGCAGACCTCGGCGGGGTGCAGCTTGAGAGCCAATTCGACCATCTCGCCGGTGGGCGCCAATTCCTGGTTGAGCGGCAGGCTAAGGGCCTGGGCGATGCGAAAGAGGTCGTGATCCTGGATATGACGGCGATCCTCGCGCAAGTGGATGGTGATGGCGTCGGCTCCGGCACGCTGGGCTAACAGGGCCGCCTGCAATGGATCGGGATAGTTGGTGCGCCGGGCTTGACGCAAGGTTGCGACATGATCGACGTTGACACCAAGCTTGATCATAGGCGCACGTCTTAATTGGGTTGGCCGACCTGACGCTCGATGAGCGCGCCGATTTCCTGGGCGCAGGCCTTGATCTTGCTCAGGTCTTCGCCTTCGACCATCACCCGGGCAACCATCTCGGTGCCCGAATAGCGCACCAACACCCGGCTGCGCGGGCCCAGGCGCGCGCGCACCGCGGTGATTGCGCGCTGGACCTCAGGCATCTCGCTCAGCGGTAGGCGGCGCGCCACGCGCACATTGTGCAAAACCTGGGGAAAGCGGTGCATCACGCGCATTTCCGCCAAGCCACGCCCACGTTTGAGGATCTGCTCCAGCAGCAGCAAAGTAGTGATCAGGCCATCGCCGGTGGTGGAGTGATCCATGAAAATCAAATGGCCCGATTGTTCACCCCCAAAGTTGTAGCCCTTCAAGCGCATCTCCCGGCTGACCGCCGGATCGCCCACCTCCGTGCGCACCAAGCCGATTCCCACCTCCGCCAGGGCCTGCTCCAGCCCCAGGTTACTCATCACGGTGGCCACCACGGCATTGCCCGCCAGCTTACCCGCGGCGCTCAGTGCTCGCCCCATGATCGCCATCACCTCATCGCCGTCGAACACCTCACCGCGGGCATCGACGAATAAGGCCCGATCGGCATCGCCATCCAGCGCCACGCCCAAATCGGCGCCGCTACTCAAAACGCGCTCGCGCAAGCGCGACAAATGGAGGGTCCCGCTTTGAAAGTTGATATTCTTGCCGTCGGGTTCCACGCCGATGGCAATCACGTCGGCACCCAGCTCCGCTAGCAACTCGGGGCCAACCTTGTAAGCCGCACCGTGGGCGCAGTCGATAACCAGCTTGAGCCCGTCGAACAGGCAGTCGCGCGGCAGGCAGGCCTTGAGAAAGACCAGATAGCGGCCGATTGCGTCGTCGATCCGAATCGCCTTGCCCACGTCTTCGGCGCTGGCGCGCTCAATCAGGCGGTCATCCGACACCAACTCTTCGATCCGGCGCTCCAGTTCATCATCCAGCTTGAAGCCTTCGCGGTTAAAGAACTTGATACCATTGTCTTGAAAAGGGTTATGCGAGGCCGAGATGACCACGCCAGCCGCGGCCCGCATCGTGCGCGTCAGGTAGGCGATGGCTGGAGTGGGCAGCGGCCCCACCAAAAGCACGTCGGCGCCCACCGAGCAGATCCCCGAGGCCATCGCGGTCTCTAGCATGTAACCCGACAGCCGGGTGTCCTTTCCAATCAAAACTCGGCTATGGCTGCCGGCCGGCCGGCGAAAGACCTCGGCCAGGGCGCGGCCCAGGCGTAGGGCAATTTCAGAGGTGATGGGATGCTGGTTGGCGATGCCGCGAATGCCGTCGGTACCAAACAGTCGAGGCGCCTGCGCGCGCCGTTCTTGTTGCGACAACTTATTCCTCGGTCTAGCGATAGATTCGCAGTTTAACTTTTTCGGGTTGCTGGCGCACCACCTGCAATCCCTTGGGTAAGTCCACCATTACGGGCGCTTCATACCAGCCCACGCGCAGATCTTCGGCATCGATAAACACCGCCTTGTTCAGGCTCAGCCCGTTGAGCGCGCGCTGTGGGCCGCGCACCGCCAGCGAGACGGTGTGCGGAATCACCATCGCACGCAAACTGGTGTTGCGCACGGTGATAGGAAGATTGTGGAACTGGCGCTCGGCGATAACGTCACCTAGATGCACCGTAACCATCACCTGGGTGACGGGAACTCGGATAAGTGGACCGCTATCCGCCAGCGCGATCTCGCGCGTGACATCGGCCGCCAACCCCTGCACGTCCAACGGTACGGTATCCAGCGAGCCCAGGTTGCGCAGCATGCGTTGCGGCCCGGTCACCGCTACGGTCGCGGGCTGGAGCTGAACCGAGGCTATCTCCAGCCCGTCCGCCACTTCACCGCTGGTGTCGAGATGGACCGGAAGCGATTTAGTCACAATCTGGTCGATGTCCAGCGTGATTTGCGAAGGTGTAATCTGCTCGATGCTGGTCTGGCGCGGGATGTGGAACATGTCGGTTGTGATCTTGTAATCCGCCTCGCCGGGCGTGACTCCGCGCAAATCCAGGTGAACCGTCATGCGACCGGGGTCAAGCAGTGACAGCAAGGTCTGCGGCCCCGAGATGCGCAAGTTCACAAATTGAGGATGTTCGTTGATGATCATCAGTCCGGGCGGCAGCCCGGTATATTGCACTGGAATTACCAGATCGGTTTGTGTCTCGTGCTGAGCCGCGTTGACGAAGACCCACAACCCGATCGCGATCAGCAGGGCCAGCAGGCGTAGGCCCAGATTGCGCACAAATCGCTGCCGCACCTCGGTCAGTCGCAAACCCTTCACGCTTTGCCCCACGCCAACCTTACGGATTAAAGCTCTCCAGCCGCTGGCGCAGCGCGGCGGGTTCCAGATGGCGGGTCAGCGCTCCACCGCGCGCCAGCGAGATGGTACCGTCCTCTTCCGAGACTACCACCGCCAGGGCGTCGGTATCCTCGGTCACGCCAATGGCGGCGCGATGGCGCGTGCCTAGGGTTCGGACCAGGTTGGGATTGGCCGATAGGGGCAGCACGCAGGCCGCCGCCACTACCTGATCGCCTTTGAGGATCACAGCACCATCGTGCAGCGGCGAGCCCGGCATGAAGATGGTCTCCAGCAACTCCGCACTCAAACGCGCATCCACCGGCCGTCCAGCCTCGATAAATTCGGTCAAGCCGACCTCGCGCTCAAGCACCACCAGCCCCCCAATGCGATGGGCCGATAACCAAGCCGCCGCCTGCGCCAGTTCTTCGGCGGCGGGCGCGGTCGAGCCGCGATAGCCCAAAAACGGGCGGGTACCGAAGCGGGTCAAGGCGCGGCGGATATCGACCTGAAAAATCACCACCAGGATGACGATCAACGAGCCCAGGAAATTATTGAGCAGCCAGTTGAGGGTGAACAAACCCAGAAACTGGGAGGCCACATAGGCTGCGCCGATCACTGCCACTCCCAGCACCATTTGCACCGCGCGCGTGCCGCGCATGATAAGCGCGATGCGATAGATGATCCATGCTA
Source organism: Candidatus Binataceae bacterium (assembly GCA_035294265.1). Taxonomy (NCBI): domain Bacteria; phylum Candidatus Binatota; class Binatia (SeqCode); order Binatales (SeqCode); family Binataceae (SeqCode); species Binataceae bacterium (SeqCode). The sequence continues at coordinate 6,689 of DATGLK010000095.1, read as the reverse complement.
CTACCAGGATATCGACGACGTCCTGCCAGCGCGGGAGGGGAATCAGTTCCGGTCGGAAGACCATCACCTTAGCTCCGGGCGCGAGCCACCGCCGCCGCCACCTTCACCACCGCCGCCAGCGGCGCGGGATCATGGACCCGCACGATCGCGGCACCGCCAGCCACGGCAATTGCCGTGGCCGCCGCGGTACCAAACAAAAGTTGCTCGGCCCGCGTCCCGGCCACCCGCCCGATAAAGGCCTTGCGTGAGGGCCCAATAAGAAGCGGGTAACCAAGGTGGCGCAGCCGCGCCATCCCGCCCAAGATCGCAAAATTGTGACGCGCACGCTTGGCAAAGCCAATACCCGGGTCCAGCACGATCCGCGAGCGAGCGATACCAGCCTGGCGCGCCGCGGCCGCGCGCGCGAGCAGATAGTGGCTGACCTCCGCTAGCAAATCGTGATAGCGCGCCTTACTCATCATCGTCGCCGGTGTGCCGCGCATATGCATCAGTACCACCGCTACGCGGGCCCGCGCCACCACCGACGCCATCGCAGGGTCGAAGGTCAGGGCGCTGACATCGTTGACAATAGTAGCGCCTTCCAGGATGGCACGGCGCGCAACTTCGGCCTTGCGGGTATCGATCGAGATGGCGCTACTTAACCTACCAGCCAGCTCATGCAGCACTGGCCCAACCCGCGCCCATTCCTCTTCCAGCGGCACCGCGCGGGCACCTGGACGGGTGGATTCCCCCCCAAGATCGACGATCTGGCAGCCCGCCTGGGCCAACTCTAGGGCGTGGGCGACAGCTTGGTCGCGAGCCATGAAACGGCCGCCATCGGAGAACGAATCGGGGGTCAGGTTGAGCACCCCCATCATCGCCGGAAAGCTTACGGTAAGCCCGCCCGGCAGGCGCAAATTGCGCGGCTGGTAAGCACGGCGCGCTACAACGTCAACAGCGGCAGGCACACTGGCAATCAGGCCAGCACGGGCTTGGGCGGCAACCCCGGCACCGCGCCGCCGTCGTCCTCCACCGGCCTGGGTTTCTCGACCCCAAGTTCCAGCGGGCGCTGCGGTCCATCGGGCTTGGCCAGGGCCGCCGGAGCAGGTTGGGGCAGGCGACCCTCTTTGTAGGCCGTCACGATCGCCTCGACGTCGGCACCATCCAGCACTTCTTTTTCCAAAAGCCGTTCGGCGATCGCATGCAGCGCCGGCATGTTACCGACCAGCAGGGAATGGGCGGTATCGTAGGCCTCTTGAATGAGACGGCGTACCTCGCGATCGATTTCGATCGCGGTGTGCTCGGAGTAGTCGCGCTGATGGTAGAGATCCTTACCCAGAAAGACTTGCTCGTCCTTGCGCCCGAAAGTCATCGGGCCCAACTCCTGGCTCATCCCAAATTCGCAAACCATCTTGCGCGATAACTCGGTGGCTTTTTCGATATCGTCACCCGCACCCGTGGTCATGTGGCCAAAGACCAGCTCTTCGGCGCAGCGGCCGCCAAACATCATTGCCAGTCGGGTCATCAGATACTCGCGCGTATAGGTATAGCGATCGTCTAGGGGTAGTTGCTGGGTGATTCCCAGCGCCATCCCACGCGGGATGATAGTCACCTTATGCACTGGGTCGGCGCCAGGTAGGAGCATCGCCACCAGCGCGTGCCCGCCCTCGTGGTAGGCAGTGTTGCGCCGTTCGCCCAGCGACATCACCATCGAGCGCCGTTCAGCGCCCATCATGACTTTATCCTTGGCCAACTCGAAGTCGCCCATGTCGACTTTGTCTTTATTGCGCCGCGCCGCCAACAGGGCGGCCTCGTTAACCAGGTTCTCCAGATCCGCACCGGCGAAGCCTGGGGTACCGCGCGCCAGCTTGTCCACCGAAACGTCATCCGCAATCGGCACCTTGCGTACGTGCACGCGCAAGATCCCCTCGCGCCCCTTCATGTCCGGTCGCGGCACAACTACTCGCCGATCGAAGCGACCCGGGCGCAACAGGGCAGGGTCGAGAACGTCGGGCCGGTTGGTAGCGGCCACCAGGATGACGCCTTCGTTGGCTTCGAAGCCGTCCATCTCGACTAGCAACTGATTGAGGGTCTGCTCGCGTTCATCGTGGCCGCCCCCCAGGCCAGCGCCGCGATGGCGGCCGACGGCGTCGATCTCGTCGATAAAAATTATGCAGGGCGCGTGCTTCTTGCCTTGCACGAACAGATCGCGCACGCGCGAGGCGCCCACGCCTACGAACATCTCGACGAAATCCGAACCCGAGATCGAGAAAAAGGGCACACCGGCTTCACCCGCGATTGCACGCGCCAGCAAGGTCTTGCCAGTCCCCGGCGGTCCCACCAGCAGGACGCCCTTGGGGATGCGCCCACCCAGCTTAGTAAAGCGCTTGGGATCGCGCAGAAACTGGATGATTTCCTCTAGCTCATCCTTGGCCTCATCGATGCCGGCGACGTCGGCAAAAGTAACCTTGTGGGTATTTTCGTTGAGCAGACGCGCGCGACTCTTACCAAAGGACATCGCCTTGCCGCCGCCTATCTGCATCTGCCGCATGAAGAAGATCCACACCGCCACCAGCAGCAGCATGGGAAACCACTGCACTAACGCCACCATCCACCACGGGTCGCCCTCTTCGGGCTTGGCCGCTATCCGCACGCCCTTGGCGCGCAGGGTTTGGACCAAGTCGGGGTCGTGTGGGGCGTAAGTCTTGAAATGCTCACCCGCAGTGGTGCGACCGTGGATGGAGTTGCCTTGGATTGTGACTTGGGCAACCTGGTTCTTGTCGACCTGATTGAGGAAATCCGAAAAGATTATCTCCGGTTCGCGAGTCTGTTGCCGGCTGAAGATATTGAACAGCAGCAGGAACATCAGGCCCAGCACCAGCCAGAGAGCGATGCTGCGCGAAAATTGATTCATTTTCATCTAGACGCTAGCACGCGGTTCAAATTCGGCGCAACGCTCATTCGCACCTGCAGTACCCGCTTGGTCCGCGCGCTCACCAGCGCCGCATTGGAGCGCACCAAGCCTGGCAGCCACACTACTTCATCCCTCCACACCAACAGCGGCCAACCCGCGCGCAAAGCCGGGGCCACGCGCCGTTCGATGAAGATTCGATTGAGCTTGCGCCGCCCGCGCATTCCCAAAGGAACAATGCGGTCTCCCGGGCGACAGTTTCGCACCCGCAAGCCATCCTCCAAAACATCGGCGTCAAACAGCGCCTCGTCCTCGCTGCGCGGCCTCAGCTCACCCACCGCAGGCCGCAGCCATGCTTCGATCGTGAGCCCTGCCAGATCCACCCGGGCCCCCGCGTGCAACTCCCTCTCGAACTCGAGCGAGCGCTTGGCAGGAATCTGACCGACAATCCTAAGTCTGCCGTATTGGCGCCAGCCGCGCCAGCCACCGGGCAAGTCCAGCCGTCCATTGGGTTTCCCCTTAATACATAGACGGTAGAGCGCTTCGAAGTGGCTGCGGTCGAAATGGGACAGGCTGCCCACCTGTCGCTCGACGTAGGCCCGCAGGGCCGCAAGCGCCAGCGCTTGGGGCAAGGCCTGCAGCCGCTCGATCTCCAGGTCACCGTGCGCGTCCGTGGCAGTGCTTAAAAATTGGTCGGCCAAGCTTTCTAGCAGGCTGCCAACCGAGCGCATCTCGGCAGCCAATGCACACAAGCGGGCGCTCAGGCCTGGGGAAAAGTCCGTCTCCAAAAGTGGGATCAGGCGAAGCCGCACGCGATTACGCTCGGGAACCAGCGAAGCGTTGCTGTCGTCTTCCACATAATTGGCGCCGATCGCGGCCAGATAGTCGAGGATCTCGGCGCGGCGCACTTCCAATAGCGGCCGAACCAAACGACCGGGACCCACTGGCGCCATCGCCCCCAGCCCAGTCACACCCGCGCCACGCAGCAACCGCATCAGAACGGTTTCGGCTTGATCCTCGGCTTGATGAGCCACCGCGATGTGCGCGGCCCCGACGCGCTCTGCCGCTTCGGTCAGATAGCGATAGCGGGCCTGGCGCGCGCGCGCCTCCAGGTTGCTACCTGCCAGATCGCACGCGTGGCCGACTTGCAGGGGAACCCCGAGCCGGGCGCACAGTTCTCGCACGAAGTTCTCATCGCGAGCCGCACTGTGCCGCAAGTCGTGATTGTAATGAGCGGCGTAAAGCGCCGGGCGCATCGCCGGGGCCAGGGCGAGCAAGGCGTGAAGCAGCGCCACCGAATCGGGACCGCCGGACAAGCCCAACAGCAGTGGCTGGGCTGCCATTTGCGGCTGGCGGGCAAAGAAGGCGGCCACCGCGCGCGCCACCCGATGGGAATTGCGGCGCGCCATGTCGGCTACCGCCTGGAAGATTGCAGCAACCGCACGATAATCTCGATCCCGGGCAGATTGACCTCCAATTCTTCCGCTAACAAACGGATGAGCCGGATGCGTTCGAGCGCTGCCTGATCGTAAAGTGTCTCACCCGCGCTAACCCGGCTTGGACCAATCAGATCGTGGGCTTCCCAGCGCGCCAAATCAGCTTCGTTAATTCGCCCCAGGCTGAGGATCACGGAGCGGGTGTACAGGATGCGCTCGCGCCGTGCGCTGCTCGCACGCGACGGTGCGCGCGGCTTACGGTTTCGCTCAGCCATCGCCACTCACCGCAGCAGATCCGCCCGCGGATCGGGCGCGTGCCGCTCACTGCGGTGCCGCGCCAATTCACGCATCAGGGCGCGCTCGGGCTCGGTCAGATCCAGCGGTGCCATCACCTTGAGTTCGAACAACAGGTCGCCCGCCGGCTCGCGGCCGCGCGCGGGCAGACCCTTGCCCCGCAGACGCATCACTCGCCCGGTCTGACTGGCGGGCGGAACCTTCAGTGAAATTTTGCCCTGAGCGGTGGGCACCGTGACCTCGGCTCCCAGCACCGCTTCATAATCCCAAACTGGCAGTTCGCAACGCAGATCGCGCCCCTCCAGCTTGAAGATGCGATGGGGCTGGATGCGCACGGTCAAATAAAGATCGCCATTGAGATTGGCGCGCACTCCGCGCCCCCCCTGACCCGCCAAGCGCATTCGGTTGCCGTCACCGGTGCCGGCCGGGATAGTAACCTCCAAAGTGCGCCGGTTATTGACGATTCCGGTGCCGCCGCAGTTGGGGCATTCGCGCGCCGCGCGGACCACACGGGCCTGGCCGGCCCGCTGGCTTTCCATCACCATGCCCGAGCCCTGGCATACTGGGCATTCGTCACTGGCGCTCAGCTCTAAACGTCGCGTGGCCCCGTGGATCGCCTCTTCCAGCGAGATCTCGACCTCGGCCTCCAGGTCGGGCGCACGTTCGGAGGCCGGGTTGCCCGCCCCTCGTGCGAAGCCCCGTCCCAGCCCGCCGCCAAAGAAGTTGGCGAAAAAATCGCTGAAATCGCCCTGGGCACGCGCCCAACCATGCCCCATCCCGGCGCGCGCATAGCGCCGGCGCAATTCGTCCTCGGACGCGCCGCGCTGCCAATCGGCCCCCAACTCGTCGTATTTTTTTCGCTTCTCCGGATCGCCCAGGACTTGGTAGGCCTCGTTGATTTCCTTGAAGCGCCGCTCGGCTTCCTTGTTGCCCGGATTGACATCGGGATGGTACTTGCGCGCCAGCTTACGGTATGTGGACTTGATCTCGGCTTCAGTCGCACCGCGTGTCAGGCCCAGCGTTTTATAATAGTCTTGAAATTCCATTCCTCGTCCGCCAGCTTCCCGTTACGGTCCCGCACCTGCGGTATTTAAACTGCGCACGAACCGGGCTGGCGCAAGGCCGGTGGCCCGGGCGGCTGGAGATCTTACCAGCTAGGATCACCGACTGGCCTCGCGCCCACCGGCCGATGGAGCTTGGGTAAGCGCCCTCAAGCTGCTCTCCAACTCCCTTAGGCGGCCCTCCAGGCGAGCCTGACGATTGCCCACTAACAGTACATACAAGCCGATTAATACAAAAATCAGGCTATAAGCGGCGAACAGATAGCCCAAGTTATCCATCACACCCTGGCCTCCATTTCATACAGCGCCAAGCGGCGGCGCGCGCTGGCGATTTTGGAACCCAAGCGCAACGTGCGCAAGCGTAGCCACAGCAACCAGACAAACAACAGGCTGAACGCACCCAACGCCACCAGCAAGGTGGCGATCATGCGGGGATCCTGCAGCCCATGTTGCCCTTGACGGGTGAGCAGCACCGCGGGGTGAATGGTACGCCACAATCGCACGGAAACGATGATCACCGGTACATCGACCACGCCCACGATACCGATGACCGCGGCAAAGCGCGCGACTTCGGGACTATCGCCAGCAAATGCACGCAACAGCAGGTAGCCGGCGTAAAGCAACCACAAGATGAAGGTCGTGGTCAGGCGCGAATCCCAGGTCCACCAAGTGCCCCAGATAGGCTTGGCCCAGATTGAGCCGGTGATGAGAACCAGGGTGCAAAACAGCATCCCGATCTCGGCCGCCGCGTAGCTCAAGTCATCCCAGATCTGGCTACCCAGCCACAAATATAGGATAGCCGCGACAGCAACCAGTCCAAAAGCGAGGAAAGCAACCCAAGCGCAGGGCAGATGGAAATAGAAAATACGCTGCACCAACCCCTGCTGGGCTTCGGTAGGGACGTAGACAAACACCATGAAAAGCGCGGCTAGCATCGACGCAATGCTGGCCAGCCCCAGGCTCCATGCCATTCCAAGCTTCATTTATCTCTAGTCCTCGAGCACTGCG
>DATGLK010000094.1 GCA_035294265.1 Candidatus Binataceae bacterium | reverse complement strand
AGCGCGCGCTCAGCCACGGATTGAAATCCGTGAGTCCGGCGGCCTGGGACCGTATCTTGGGACCCGCCAACCACATGCTGCCAATCTCCATGCGGCAAGTCCGCTGGGGTGACAAGCTCCACAAGCTGGCCGAAATCCTGGTCAGCGCCGGCAGCCCCCGCGCGCTCTATCTAGGCTTAGCTACCCATTGGCAAGCGGGCGAGCTGACCACGCTGCTCACGCACGATGTCGCCGAGCCGCTGACTGCGCTAAGCGACGGCGCGGCCTGGGCGCGCTTCGCCGACCCGCGCAACGCCATGATGTACCTCGATCTGGTTAGCTACCTGCCAGGCGACAATCTGGTCAATTCCGACCGCGCCACGATGGGCGCCAGCTTAGAAGCGCGCCTGCCCTTCCTGGATCGGCAATTGTTCGAATTCGCCTGGAGCTTGCCAATGGCGCTGAAATTTCATGGTGGCCAGGGTAAATATTTGCTGCGCCGCCTGCTCAATCGCTATCTTCCCTCCGCGCTGACCGAGCGACCCAAAATGGGATTCGCAGCGCCGGTGGGGAGCTGGCTGCGTGGCCCACTGCGCCCATGGGCCGAAGAAATGCTCGACGAACGCCAGCTGGAGCTGGGCGGCTTCTTCCAGGGCGCCACGGTGCGCCGGATGTGGGCCGAACATCTGGCCGGCACGCGCAACTGGCAATACCATTTGTGGACCCTCTTGATGTTTCAGGCTTGGCATCGCGCCCTCTCCAGCGCGTGAAATTGGCGCTAGCGCGGGCACAAGCGTGTCGCCGCGCTGATCCCACGCGCGCGCTATCATGGCGCGCCGCATAGCGGGGCCGGGACATCGCACGTTCAGGGCGCGGAGGCCGTAGCCGCAGCGGTAATTATCTGATTGAGATGCTCGATATCGATGGGCTTGGCCAGCACCGCACGCACCAGATGGCTGTGGGGATTTTCGCTGTCCATCTCACCGGCCCAGCCGGTGAGCATGAAGATGCGCGTGGCCGGGCGCAATTGGCTTATCTCCCGTGCTACTTCCCAACCGCTCATCCCCGGCATCCCGACGTCGCAGATCACGGTGTCGCAATCGAGCCCCTGGCGCAGCTTGTGTAAGGCCGCCTCACCGCTGAAGGCGGTCTCCACCGTGTGCCCTTTGAGCTCCAGGGCCAAGCGGATGGATTCTAGGTTGTCGGGGTTGTCTTCGATCACCAGCACCTTGAGCGGCAGGTCGCGGCGCGCACGGCGCGCCGGCGCCACGCTGGCACTACTGGTACGGGCGCAGACAAAGCGCAGGGTAAATTCCGCGCCGCCCTGCGGACGGTTGGCCGCCGAAATCGAGCCACCGAAGCGCTCCATTACCTCGCGCGCCATCGATAACCCAAGCCCAGTTCCCTGTCGCCCTTTGGTGGTAAAGAAGGGCTCGAAGACCCGTCCGAGGAGCGCCTCGGGGATTCCGATCCCGTGATCGGCAACTGTCAGCACGACTCCCCCCTCCTCCACCCGCCCACCAATTTCGATACTACCGCCGGTAGGCATGGCGTCGCGCGCGTTGAGGAGCAGATTGGCCAGGACGTGGCGCAGCTCGGAACTAATCGCGCTGACCCTGGGCAGGCGGGCGGGAAGGCGGTTCTCGATCGCGATCCGGCGGCCGGCCAGAGTCGCCATCTCTTCCACCTCCGAATGGACCAGCTCGATAGCTTCACGTACCACGCGCGCTACCTCCACGGCTTCGGTTGGACGGGCGGGGTTTTGCCGCACAAAGTCATGCAACCGCTCGATGCGGGCGGCGGCATCGTTGACGAAACGATTGAGAGTGCGCAAATGGCTTTGATGGCGGGCGATCGCGGCGGCGTTACTTAAAAGCGACAGGCGTAGTTTCATCGCGTTGAGCGTGTTGTTGAGATCGTGGGCCAGCCCAGCCGCCAGTTCCCCCACTGCGCGCATTCGTTCGTGGCGAAAGAGTTCGTGTTGAATGCGACGCAATTCCTCGCGGGTCGAAACCCATTCGCTAATCTCGAACGCGATTGCACCCAGCCGCGGCCCCGCCTGTCCGGGAACTAGAAACTTGCTGGTCAGCCAATGGCGAGTTTTGCCCGCCTCCAGGCTGGTTTCCACGGTTTGGAGAAAGCGGCGATGAGCGAACACCCAGCGATCGTTGGCGCTCCATTCTCGAGCGTTGGCGGGGAACAGTTGCCAGTCGCTCTTACCGTGCCAATCCTGCTGCCGAAGGCGCAGCGTTTTCTCCAACTCCGCGTTGACAAACAGATAAATCCCTCGTTGGTCCTTAAGCCAAACCCGGCCAGGCAGATGGTTGGCGAAGGCTTCAAATTGATGGCGCCACAGGGCCACCTCGTTTCTCTTGTCCTGCGCGCGCCGCGCGGCAAGCTGCGTGCCTTCCAAAACGCGACTATCCACGGCACGACACGCCTCGGCATAACCGCTCACCTGGCCATCGCCGGTGCGCAAGGTGTTGAGCTTGATCGCAACTGGAAAACCGCGCCCATCGTGGGCACGACGCATGGTCTGCGCACGAACACAACCCTGGACCTCCGCTGCCTTAAGAGTCTCGACAGCTAGCCCTAGCGCGTTATCCCGTGGCAAAAACAGACGAGAGTAGGGACGGCCCACGATTTTGTTGGGTGAGTAGCCATAGAGCATCTGGGCTTGCCCGTTCCAAGCTCGGATAACGCCTTCGCGGTCGATCAGTACGATCGAAATATCTTCGAGTACGCGCTCGGTAACTTCTTGCCAAAGCTCCTGTGAAGACCAGTCCTTTACCTCCTGATCGCGCCCAAATTGATTTCCTGCTCGCACTCGCCATTCCCCCCATCAAGTGACTTGCGGATGCCGCGGACAGAACGTCGCTGCGCGCAGCATAAGAGCGGAAAATAAAAAGCCAGTATAGTTAGAAACCAAAAGAAGTGAAGTTCAAGAGTCGAATTTATATCAGTGGCCGTGCCTGCGCCTGACACTTTGGGCGAAGGCGCAGAGCCCGGGAAAGCTTTCCTGTAATGTCCTCTGGCTGACCGGGGGGACTAAGGTGTGCGCACGCCCAATGCTTCAGCCGGTTTGCTCAAGTGCCGCCCCGCCCTGACCAAATGTGGCAACCCAAAAGCCCCTTGCATGCGAGTGTCCCGGCGCACGTTGAAAATGGCTTGAGGTAGCGGCGGTTTTTTGGTCCAGCGATGGACCTGCGAGGCGATGGACTCAAGGGGAATGAACTCAAGAGGAAGGAGCCGCCGATGAAGAGAAGAGCAAGTCGGGAAATAGGAGCGCGGCGCGCAAATTACTCGTGGTGCGCTAGGTACAGTTAGAGCAATGTGAGGTTCAGGGGAAAGGCAGCTCGCAAGGGTTCGAGCTGCCTTTCGGGGTTCGGGAGGGCACGGGATCCAAGCTCAGGCCGCGCGTCAGGCCTGAACCTTATGAAGGCGCATGGGGCGCGCGTTGGGAACAAGCTCGGTTTTATGCTGGCCCGGGCGTTCGGTGCGATAGCCCTTCACCTCGGGACCAGCCAAGCCTGCAACTTGAGCATTGGCCAAGCTGGCTAGCTTTTTCTGCTTCCAAGCGTGCAGGCCGCTGCGCATGTAGTCGGGATTGATGTCGAGCATATCGCAGACATTATCGAAGGAAAAAATCCAGTGCTTGTCCTGCAGATTGATCCATTCTTCGGCATCGCGAAACAGCTTTTGCCCTTTGTTGGTTGAGGCATTCAGATACTTCATGAAGCATTCAATGCCGTCCTCGAGCACGCTCAGGATTAAGCGCTTTTCACCCTCCAGCAGATGCTTGCGGCGCATCGCCTCGAAATATTGGATTGGCAGAAGGGTGTCAGGCTCGAATAGACCCGGCAACCGTTCATCCAAAGTTTCCTTTTCTTGCATCGCGACTTCCTTTTGTTCTCTCGCCACCCGCTTCGAATTCCCCGCCACCCGCTCTTCCTCCTTTGACGAATTGCTGCCCGGACCTATTCAATCAATCCGGCAACCATCCGAACGCTTTTATTTCCCCCGCTGCTCCAGGTAGAGTTCATTCCAGGCCATTTGGATCGACTCCAGCTTGGCTTCGCTGGAACCAGCGGGATCGTCTTCGAACTCATCGCTGTCGATCACCCATTGGCGCAAATCGGTAAAGCGCACATCCAGCGGATTGAGCCCGGGATGGTTTTCTGCCAGCACTTCGGCAATTTCCTCGGCTTGATCCCACTTAAGTCCCATAAGATTCTCCCATTGGCCCCTTTGATCGCGGCTTGTTCATACTTCGTCCACGCTATGCTTTTCCAACGCCAGTTTGATTGCCTGATCCATGATGCGCTGAGCAAAGGGGGCACTGACGATGTTGAGCTGGTCGACCAGGTTGGCGATTAGCTCCTTGTCGGTGCCTTTTCGCGCGTTGCGCAAACTGGCTGCAATTACATCAATAAAGCTCTTTTCTTCCTCATCCAGCAATTCAGGAAATTGCTTCAGCTGCTTGTCCAGCGCACTTAGGATTTCGTCCGCGGCGTTGCGTGCCTGCACCAGCATACGTTGATTGAGATCCTCCTCACCCTGGTCCAGCGCTTCCTCCAGCAGCCGTTCGATCTCATCGTCGGTCAATCCATAACTGGGTTTGACGTCCACCGAATGCTCGCGACCGGTGCGCTGGTCGCGAGCCGTTACGTTCAAGATTCCGTTGGCGTCGATCAAAAATGTGACTTCGATGCGAGCCACACCCGCCGGCGCCATCTGCAAAGGGCCCAGTTTGAAGCGGGCCAGGCTGCGGCAGTCGCGGGCAAACTCCCGCTCACCCTGTAGCACATGGATATCCACGTGGGTCTGGTTGTCGACCGCGGTGGTGAATTGCTCGGTAACGCTGGTGGGCAGGGTGGTATTGCGATGGATCAGCCGTTCCATTACACCACCCATGGTCTCGATTCCCAACGACAGGGGCACCACGTCTAGTAGCAACAGGTCGCTCTGCGACCCCCCCGCCAGCACCCCGGCTTGCACCGCCGCGCCCAAAGCCACGACCTCATCGGGATCCAGCTCACAAAGCGGCTCCCGGCCGAAAAACTCCGCCACCTGTTGACGTACCAGCGGCATTCTGGTTGACCCCCCCACCAACACCACGGCAGCAATCTCCTTGGTGCCAAGTCCGGCGTCCTTGAGCGCTCGCCCGCAGGACGCCAAGGTTCGTGCCACCAACGGCCGAGCCATTTGCTCTAGCTCCGCCCGGCTCAGCGTGCGGCTCACATGGCGTCCTGGCAATGCCAGTTCAAGCTCTACCTGCGTCTCCTGGCTAAGCCGCTTCTTGGCCTCCTCGGCCGCTTTTCGCGCACTGTTCCAGACTCGATGTTCCAGCCGCACCGCCTCGGGCAGCCCCTGCAACATCCACTCAAGGATCACCCGGTCGATATCGTCGCCGCCCAGATGGGTGTCGCCGTTGGTCGCCAGAACCTCGAAAATGCCCTCCTTCAGATCCAGGATCGAGATGTCAAACGTGCCGCCGCCGAAGTCGTATACCGCAATCCTCCCTGAGGCTAAATGATGCAAGCCATATGCCAACGACGCCGCGGTTGGCTCGTTGACTAATCTAACCACCTCCAAGCCGGCCAGTCGACCCGCATCTTTGGTCGCTTGGCGCTGGCCATCATTGAAGTAGGCCGGTACCGTAATCACTACCTTCTCTACCGCTTCGCCTACGGCGGCCTCGGCGCGCATCTTAAGGGCCTTGAGAATCTCTGCTGAAATCTGAGGCGGTGTGTAAACGCGCCGCCCAATCTGGAAGCGCACAACGGGGCCGGAGAAGTCCGTGAAGGTATAGCGGTGGCGGTCCTCCAATGCAACCTCGTCGCCGCCCAGCCCCATATAGCGCTTGATCGATCGGATGACCGCGCCCCCGCCACCCTCGCTACCTTCACTGGCCGGAACTATCGCACCCCTGTGCTCGGGGTTGAGGCTAGGTTCCAATTCGGCTGCCGCTTCCCCGACCACCACCCGGCCGTCGGCGTAAAGAGCGACTACCGAGGGCAGCAGAGCAGCGCCAGTTTTGGGGTCGCAAATCACCCGCGGCCGTTCTCCCTCCATACGAGCAATCAGGCTGTTGGTAGTGCCAAGGTCGATACCGAAAATCGATGCCATAATAAAGACCGTCAGTTCTACGCGGCGGCGCCGCGAGCATGGTTAGACTTCTTCGCCCAAAGCGCGCTCGACGTCGCGCAGGACGCTGCGTAAATAAGCGATTCGCGACAAGACCGTCTTGAGCTCGGTCATCAGCGGCGCGGCTGGTTTACTCAACCCTTCGTCTTTGCCCCAGCGTGCGAAATTGCGCTCAAGCGCGGCTAACTCCTGGGCCAGGGCCCCATTGATCTCCTCCCGGCGCTCTTGCACAACGCGACTCCAATGCGCAGACGCCTCGCCGCTGGCCGCGCGCAGCTCGCCCAACTCCTCCTGGATCGCGAAAATAAGCTCGACCAACTCCGGCGGCACCTGCTTGTTGTCCACGGCTAGCTTCTCACCGTGCAGCTGGAGCCAGTACAAGCCGCGGCTGACGGGATCGCGCAGGGTGCGGACGGCGCGGGTCAGGAGCGCGGTGGCGCGCAGGCTGGCCGCACGCATGGCGGCCGGCTGGTTGGCAAAACGATCGGGATGGAGCCGGCGGCTGAAATCATGGTAGGCACGCTGGAGTGCGGCTTCATCAACCAGCGGGTCCCGCGGCAGCTCCAAAGCGGTGAAATAATCCAGCTCAACTCCCAGCGGCGCGCCGCATTGAGCACACAACAGGCGCGGCTGCTGCAGCCGCGCGCAGGCTGGACATTGGGCCTGGGCCATGGTCGGTAAGCAGCCTGGCGCCCCTCATACCGTGAACGATTCGCCGCAGCCGCAGCTGCGTTTGACGTTGGGATTAACCAAGCGAAACCCCGAGGCCATCAGTTCCTCGGCGTAGTCCAGTTCGGAGCCGTTCAAGTACAGAAAGCTCTTTTTGTCAACAATCAGCTGTGCCCCATCGCGCTCGAAAACTTTGTCGCGTTCATGGGCCTGGTCAAGTTCCATCCGATATTGCAGGCCCGAGCAGCCGCCCCCCACTACCTTGACCCGCAGTCCGGCCCCTGGACGCTCCTCCACGAGCGAACGAATTTTGCTGGCGGCTCGCTCCGAGAGTGAAATCATCGCGCCTAACCGCGCCCGCTTTCGCCCTGCGCCGAGGGTTCGGCGCTCGCGCCGCCGCCCTTTTTGCGCCAGTCTTCGATTGCCGCCTTGATCGCGTCTTCGGCTAGCACCGAGCAATGGACCTTGACCGGCGGCAGGTTGAGCTCCTGCACGATGCTGCTGTTCTTGATCGCCATGGCTTCCTCGACCCGCTTGCCTTTGACCAGCTCGGTTACGTAACTGGAGCTGGCGATCGCGCTGCCGCAACCGAAAGTCTTGAAGCGAGCGTCCTCGATCACGCCATCATCGTTAATTTTAAGCTGCAGCTTCATAACGTCGCCGCATTCGGGCGCACCCACGATTCCCGTCCCCACCCCAGGCTCGTCCTTGGTGAAGCTGCCAACGTTACGAGGATTGTTGTAATGGTCCAATACCTTGCCCGAATAGGCCATGAGCTTTCATCTCCCGCGGCCCGCGCCGCAGTTGCAAATGTGAGAGCGCCGCGACGGCGGCGCCCCGGCGGTTATTCCCGCTTCCATTCCACCGACTTCAGATCGATACCCTCTTTGGCCATCTCGTACAGCGGCGACATGTCGCGCAGTCGCTTGACTTCGCGCACCACGCTGGCGGCGACGTAATCAACCTCTTCCTCGGTATTGAACCGCCCCAGCCCAAAGCGAATCGAGCTATGGGCCAATTCCTCGTCGGTTCCCAACGCCCGAATCACATAGGACGGCTCCAGGGTCGCCGAAGTGCAGGCCGAGCCCGAGCTAACCGCCACGTCCTTGATGCCCATCAAGAGCGATTCTCCCTCGACGTAGGCAAAGCTCAGGTTGAGATTGCCGGGCAAGCGCTGAGTAGGATGGCCATTTAAATAGACTTCGTCGAGGCGCTCGAAGATCCCGGCCTGTAGCTTGGCTCGCAAATCGCGCATCCGCTCCGCTTCGCTCGCCATCTCTGCCGCCGCCAGCTCGCACGCCTTGCCCATCCCCACAATCCCAGGCACGTTGAGCGTCCCCGAGCGCATTCCGCGTTCGTGTCCGCCGCCGTCGATTTGCGGAGTGAGCCGCACCCGCGGCCCGCGCGCGCGCACGTACAGCACGCCCACTCCCTTGGGACCGTAGATCTTGTGACCGCTGGCCGAGAGCAGATCGATCCCCATTGCTTCAACGTCTACCGGCACCTTGCCTACGCCCTGAGTAGCATCGCAATGGAACAACACCCCGCGCTCTTTGGCGATTTTGCCGATTTCTGCCACCGGATGGATGGTCCCGATCTCGTTATTGGCGAACATCAGGCTGATAAGTACGGTCTTGTCGGTAATAGCGCGGCGCACATCGTCCGGATCGACCATTCCGTATTTGTCCACCGGCAGATAGGTGACAGTGGCCCGGTTGGTCCGCTCCAGCGCCTTGCAGCTATCCAGGACCGCCTTATGCTCGGTCACGCAGGTGATAACGTGGTTGCCCTTATCCTTGTAAAACTCAACCACACCCTTGATCGCCAAGTTGTCGGACTCGGTGGCCCCGCTGGTGAAGATTATCTCTTTGGCCTTGGCGTTGAGCAGAGCGGCTATCTGATTGCGGGCCGTATCTACCGCTTCCTCACCAGCCCAGCCGAAGCTATGATTGCGGCTGGCGGCATTACCGAATTTCTCCGTAAAATAGGGCAGCATCGCTTCCAACACCCGGGGATCGACCGGGGTGGTGGCGTGATTGTCCATATAAACCGGCAGCTTTAGCATCGCTTCAGTACTCCTAAGCCGCTCTCCCACCGTCATCAGATGGGCGCGCATGGTCCGCCGCAACTAACCTCGAGTCCGGAATTAGTGGACCTAAAAGGTATAATATGGCCGCCCGGGCTATGTGTCAAATCTCGCCCGAGGCATTTTCAAGGGTTTTTTCGCGATCCGGAGCTGCTTCAGCGACTAAAACAGCGTGTAGATAAAAGGCGCGACGGCGGAGAACTGGGCCAGGATAACCAGCACCCCAATCAGCACCAGCACCACCACCAGCGGGGTCAGCCAGAATTTCTTGCGATCCCGCATAAACCCCCACAAGTCCCGTAACAGATCGAACATCAGAACGGTTTCTCCATGCTTTCTTTACTGCGCGCGCGACTGGCTACCCGGTAGCTCGCAGCCTGTGGCTCGAACCGCCGCGCCACGGCATCATGGCCCAAAGCGCGCCGCAGCAAACCCATCGGCGTGATCACGACAAAAAACAGCAGACTTAGAATAATCCGGCTATTGACCCAACCCAAGCCCAGCCCCAGCGCGGTCCACACCCGGTAGAAGGGGTACAATACCATCGGCCACAATAGCGCGGGCACCCACAGGGCCAACCCCGCAACCCACGGCCAGCGCGGTGCGGTCCATCGATGCAGCCAGGGTAGAAGGAGCCCGAACACCAGCGCTATCAGGGCTCCGGTGAGCAAGCCGAAGTTGCGCAATTCCTGTCGATCGGGCGCGCCGGAAGCCATCCTGTTAACTTGACCTAATCGAGCTCGAATTCCTGGCGCCAGGAATCATCGCGCTCCATCGCCGGCTGGTCCCCCTTGGCCAACAGGAAGTTCTCGATCACCAAGTAATCTATCTCGGTACGCATGAAGCAGCGGTAGGCCTGGGTCGGGGTGCATACGATGGGCTCGCCGCGCACGTTGAACGAAGTGTTGACCAGCACCGCGCATCCGGTCTGCGCTCGAAAGCGGCTGAGCAAGGCGTGGAAGCGGGGGTTGGTGCGGCGATCGATGGTCTGAACGCGGGCCGAATAATCGACATGGGTTACGGCCGGAATGGTAGAACGGGGCAGATTTAGCTTTTCGATCCCGAACAGGGCCTGCTGCTCGGCCGTCAGCGGCCGGCGCAGCGCCTCTTTGACCGGCGCCACCAGCAGCATATAAGGACTTGGGCGATCCAGCTCAAAGTAGTCGCTGACCGCTTCAACCAACACCGCGGGGGCAAAGGGACGAAAGGACTCGCGATACTTAATCTTGAGATTCATCACCGATTGCATCGTCGGACTGCGCGGATCACCGATAATCGAACGCGCCCCGAGCGAGCGCGGTCCGAACTCCATCCGCCCCTGCATCCAGCCCACCACCTGGCCGGCGGCTAGAATCGCCGCTACCCGCTCCAGCAACTCTTCGTCGTGCAGCCGCACATAGTGCGCGCCGACGGCGTCAAGCTCGGCCTCAATCTCGCTATCGCTGAAGCTGGGACCCAGGTAGGCACCCTGCATACGGTCGGGCAGAGAGATTTGACGCGGCTGCTCGCGATACTGATGCCACACCGTCAGGGCCGCCCCCAGGGCGCCGCCGGCATCGCCCGCCGCCGGCTGAATCCACAGGTCACGATAGGGCCCCTCGCGCAGGATGCGGCCGTTGGCTACGCAGTTTAGGGCCACGCCGCCGGCCATGCACAGATATTCCGTACCCAGCTCACGATGGACGGTGCGGGCCAGCCGCAGCATGATCTCTTCAGTGACCTGCTGGATCGAAGCCGCCAGGTCCATCTCGCGCTGAGTCAGCAGCGATTCGGGCGAACGCGGCGGCCCTCCGAAAAGTGCGTCGAAGGCACCGTTGGTCATGGTTAGACCGGTGGCGAAGTCGAAGTAGCTCATGTCCAGACGAAAGGTGCCGTCAGCTTTTAGATCGATCAGATGCTTCAGGATCAGGTCGGCATAGCGCGGCTGGCCGTAAGGCGCCAGCCCCATCACCTTGTATTCACCCGAGTTGACCTTGAAACCGATATAGTAGGTAAAGGCGGAGTAGAGCAGCCCCAGCGAATGGGGAAAATCCAGCTCCCATTGCGGCGTCAGGCGATTGCCCTCACCCAGCCACACCGAGGTCGTGGCCCATTCGCCCACCCCGTCCAGGCACAGCACGGCGGCGCGCTCGAAGGGACTGGGATAGAAGGCCGAGGCGGCGTGGGCCTGATGATGCTCGGTGAAACGCAGCGGGGGCACCGCGCCTTTGCCGCCTAACTTCGCCAGCTCTTTTTTGAGCAGCGACTTGAGGTAGAGCTTTTCCTTCAGCCACACCGGCATCGCGGTAGTGAATGACTTAAGTCCGCGCGGCGCATAGCCCAAATAGGTTTCTAGCAGCCGGTCGAACTTGACCAGCGGCTTGTCATAGAAAACCACGTCCGAAAGCTCGCCCAGGCGCAGCCCTGCTCTCTTAAGGCAGTACTCGATCGCTTGGGCGGGAAAGCGGGCGTCGAATTTTTTGCGCGTGAAGCGCTCTTCCTGGGCCGCCGCGACAATATCGCCGTCGATCACCAAGGCGGCCGCACTGTCGTGATAGTAGGCGGAAATGCCCAGGATAGCGGGGGATCTCATCTTAGCGTTCCAGTGCGATCTCAGCCTAAGCGCGAAAAGGATATGGGAAGCGATCCAGGTAGGCAACGGCCGCCGGCCGCGGCCCGGCGCCAGAGCCGGCGAGCCGTAGGTTTGCGGCGACCCGCCTATCCTGGTGTGAAACAGCGCTACGAATCGCCGGCTAAAGCCAATCCGGCACCCTGCCCCAACCCGGGCCAACGCCGACCGCCCCGTGTTAAAGCCAACCCAGAAAAATTGGCCTCGCAAACCGTGATCACGACTAGGTTGGTCGGGCGTTTAGCCCACCAACGCGTGACAGCCCAAACGCTGGCACTCCATGAAATATGGCCACCCAATAAATGGCAGGCGGGTGGTCGGGTAAAAAGCACTTTTTGATCCCTCCTGCGAAATAGCCCCTTACGGCACCGCCAATGTTCTTCGGTACTATCGGGCGCCATCGCACCGAACGTGTGCCGATGAGCCACCCGACGTACGGCTGCCGGATACAGCGATCGCGACGGCGAAGAGGAAGGCGAGTCTCAATGGTGGCACACTACACGGGGGTGGTATGAGGCTGCTGCAATTGCTGGGGCGAGCGGCGGGCAAACCGCCCAGCTATCTGCTGCGCCGCGCGCGCATCGAGTTGGGACGCATGGCGCGAGCGCGCCACCTACCGCGCCGACTGGGCGCATTGACGCCCATCGCGCTTGCCCGCGACATGGGGTCTGTCTCGCTGGCCAGTTGGTGGGAGGAATTGGAGGCGCGGGGATGGTTCCTGGCAACGGAAGATGCTGTGGCAATCCGGGAGCTGTATCGGGATCGCTATGCTGCCGAGGGGCAAATCCTACGCGCCGACGCCGAGCAGGTGATGCGGCATGAAGTCGATCTGCTGGGCTCGGGCCCGACCGCCCTAGGCCGGCTGATTGATTGGCATTGCGATTTCAAATCGGGCCGGCGCTGGCCGCTGCGACCTGCTCATCTCATCAAATATGGGGCACTGACGGAGAATAGTGATCTCAAGGTGCCCTGGGAACTGTCGCGAGGAGGCCATCTTTTGACCCTGGCGCGGGCCTGGGTGGTGTTCGGGGATAGGTGCTACCTAGAGGAATTTCAGGCCCAGCTCTGCTCCTGGCTACAAGCCAACCCAGTCGGCTGGGGGGTCAATTGGGGCTGCACCATGGACGTAGCCTTGCGCGCGCTGGCTTGGGCCTGGGCGCTCAAGCTGATGGGTGCCGGCGCGCTGGAGCCGGCGATGCGCGAGATGATCGTGCTGGCGCTCTATCAGCATGGATGGTGGATTGCCGCCAATCTGGAGGCCGACGATCGGCATAACAATCACTACGTCGCCGACGCCTTGGGCTTGGTGGTCTGCGGCGGCTTGTTCACGGCTTCGGCGCGCGGGCGCCAATGGCTGCGGATGGGGGCGCGGATGCTGGAGCAGGAGATCGACGCGCAGATTTTAAGCGACGGTGTCGATAGCGAAGGCTCCATCCCTTATCACGGGCTGGTCACGGAAATGTTCCTGCTCGGCGAATGGCTGCTGCAATGGGCCGGCCTGCCGGTCAGCACCCCCTATCTGGTGCGGCTGGGCGCGATGCTGGAGTTTGTCGAGAGCTACCTTGCTCCCAACGGACTGGCCCCCAATATTGGTGACCACGACAACGGCCGGGCATTGCCTTTGGGCCATCTCGACCCACGCGACCATCGCTATCTGCTGGCGACCGGCAGCGTCCGCCTTAATCGCCCGCGCTGGAAGGCGCGCGCGCAACGCTTTTGGGAAGACAGTCTGTGGATACTGGGGCCACAGGGGCTGGCCACCTTCGACGCGTTGCCCACGCTGCCCAGCCCTGAATGCTCGCGCGGCTTTGCCGCCAGCGGCTTCTATGTCCTACGCGCGCCACACGACCATTACTTGGTCGCCGACCTGGGGCCGGTGGGCTTTTTCGGTCGCGGCGGCCATGGTCACAACGATTGTCTGTCGTTCGAATGGCACGCCTTGGGCCATCCGCTGCTGACCGATTCGGGCACCTACGTCTATGGGGCCTCGCCCCACTGGCGCAATCGTTTCCGGGCCAGCGCGGCCCACAACACGATCGTGGTCGATGGCGAGGAAATCAACCGCTTTCGCGGCGCCTTAGCGATGTGGGATCTCCGCAACGACGCGCTGCCGCTTGGGGTGGAATTTAGCTCCGTGCCCGAGCTGGATTACCTAAGCGGCGGCCATCGCGGCTATCACCGTTTGGGGGGAATCGAGATCAGGCGCAGCTTCGAGTTCTCGCGCCGGGAGCCACACTTGCGCATCCGTGACGACATCGCGGGCCGCGGCACTCATCGGTTGGAGTTCTTCTTCCATGCTGCGCCGGGATCGCGGGCGGTTTTAGCTCAAGGCGCGGCACAATTGGAATGGCCCAGCGGGATACGGGTCACGATCACCCCGAGCTCCACCGCGGCGATCGGTTGGCGGCTGGAGCAAGGATGGTTCTCGCCCTCCTACGGAATCAAGTTGCCACGCCCGGTGTGGGTGGGCAACGCGAACGTGGAGTTGCCCTGCTGCGTAGTCTGGATGCTGACGGCGCGGATCGCCAATTCCTAATCAGGTCATGAGGTAGCCAAGCTTTGCTTCAAGTCGCGGTTTCAGGCGGACAAGTCGCGGTGGTGGAAACGCCCGCCCCGGCGCTCAGGGCCGGCGGCGTGCTGGTACGCACCAGCCATTCGCTGATCAGCGCAGGCACCGAAGCGGCAGGAATGGGCGGCGGCGGCAATCAGAACTTGCTGCTCAAGGCGCTGCGCAATCCGCAACTGATGCGCAAGGTGATGGACAGCGTGGCCGGGCGCGGACTGCGCGAAACCGTGGATCTGGTCCGCGCCCGCCTGCTCCAGCCCCGCCCCACCGGTTATTCCTGCGCGGGTATCGTAGTCGAAGCCGGCGCCGGCGCGGGCAGCTTGCGGGTGGGCGATCGGGTGGCCTGCGCGGGCGCAGGCTATGCCAATCATGCCGGCTATAACTTCGTGCCGCGCAACCTGGTGGCGCGGTTACCCGATTCCGTCTCCTTCGAAGAAGGAGCCTTCGCCACCCTGGGCGCAATCGCGCTGCATGGGGTACGTCGCTTCGCTCCCACTTTGGGAGAACGAGTCGTGGTGCTGGGGCTGGGGCTGTTGGGCCAACTGGTGGTCCAGTTGCTGCGCGCCACGGGGGCCGAGCCCATCGGCGTCGATCCGCGGTCGGAACGCCTGGAACGGGCGCGCGCGTTGGGGCTTTCCCATGCCATCGGCGCGCCACGTGAGTTGAGCGCCGGCGTGATGGATCTGACCGCTGGCGAGGGTGCCGACGGGGTAATCGTAACGGCCGCGGGTGGCGATGGAGAGTTACTCAACCGCTGCTTCGCGGTCTGCCGACGCAAGGGCCGAGTAGTGCTGGTAGGTGACGTACCGATCCGCATCCGGCGCGACCGGATGTACCACAAGGAGCTGGATTTTCTGCTCTCGACCTCCAGTGGCCCCGGCCGTTATGACCCGCGCTATGAGGAACAGGGAGTGGACTATCCGCTGGCCTATGTGCGCTGGACCCAGGGGCGCAACCTGCACGCCGTATTGCGGCTAATCGAAATCGGCACGCTCCGGGTAAATCCTCTAATCGAGCGCCGCTTCCCCATCGAGCAAGCGGCCGAAGCCTACGAAACCTTGGCCGCGCCGCAGCCCCCAATCGGCGTGATGCTCGACTACCACTGCGAAGCCGCTCCGCAAGCTCCGCCGACGCGCAGCTATCTCAGGGCTCATCGGGCTAGGCCCGCACGCGCGGGACAGTATGCAGTCGGAGTTATCGGCTATGGCAATTATTTTCGCGCGACACTGCAGCCCTTGCTGCGTGCCCATCGCGGCTTTGCGCTGACCGCGGTCTGCACTCGCAGCGGACTAGGCGTGCGCGCAGCGGTGGAGAAAGCTGGGTTCGCCCGCGGAACCACCGACTATCACGAGCTTTTGGCCGACCCTCGGATCGATGTTATCTACATCGCAACTCGCCACGATAGCCACTTTGCCATTGCCCGCGATGCGATCGTCGCGGGCAAAGCCGTGTTCGTGGAAAAGCCGATGTGTCTGACCGCCGCCGAAGGTCTCCAGTTGATGGATCTGGTGACCCAGCATCAGGCCTTGCTGACGGTGGGCTTCAATCGCCGCTTCTCGCCTCATGCCGTGGCACTCAAGCAGGCCCTAAGCACGCTGGCGGGCCCCAAGCAGATACTCTACCGGGTCAACGCCGGCTCGCTACCTCAGGGCCATTGGAGCCAGGACCCGATCGAAGGCGGCGGCCGGCTGCTGGGCGAGGGTGTTCATTTCTTCGACTTCATGCATCATTTGTGCGACGCGCGCCCGCTGCGCATTATCGCCGCTCCATTGCGCTCCACGCCATACGACGATGCCTGCATCAGCGTGGAGTTTGACGATGGCTCGTTAGGAACGCTGCTTTATAGCAGCCAAGGCGCAACGGCGATGGGCAAGGAACGAGTGGAAGTTTTTGCCGGAGGCTTTTCGATGATGCTGGAGGACTTTTGCCGATTGGAGGTCTTCCCCAAGGGGCGCGGACTGACGACTCGTCATAGCGAAAAGGGGCAGCGCGAACAACTGGAAAATTTCTATCAGGTTTTGAACGGCCAGGGCGCGTTGGGGGTTACAGTCGAAGATGGTTACTACGCGACCTGGTGCGCCGAGCAGGCGATAAAAACATAGCTCCAGGGCACGGCCGTGCGAGCTCTAACCGCTCGCCGATGTTTCGGCCGGGACTCGTGCAGGTGATCGATAGTGAGCCAACAATTAGCCGCACTCCCTGCTCCTCGCCTGCGGATTTTTATTTCTTGAACGGACGCGCGAAGCAGGCCACAACCTCCTTACTCCGGAGCCTTTGGGTTCAGTGCCGGTCCAGCGGTAGATTCTCCCAGGGGATGAAATCGACCTTGTCGATGGGCACCGATTGGTCGGACAGGAAGAGCACTGCGCGCATCCCGTCGGTGAAGTACGGATCGCCGGTTAGATTGCGGGCGGGATGGGCTGGCCTGGAGGCCCCAACTCCTTTGACTAAAGCCAGCGCCCGCACGGCTTCACCAGCTATCAGATCCTCCACCAGATAGTCGCGTGACTCATCCACATCGGGATCGATCTTATGCGTAGTCAGAAAAGGCGAAGCCAGAGTGAAGCGAACGCCGATGTCGCGGCTGACCTGGCCGACCCAGACGTCGCGCCCCTGGTAGGTGTACGGACTCAGCCACAGGCGCATGTGGTTGCGTTGGTGGATCGTACCGCGGGCTTTCTGCACCGCGATATCCTGCTGGCGCCCGAAAAGATACAGCGGGCTGACCGGAGAATAGCGGTAACGCGCGCCCGACAGGAAGGAGGAAATTGTCCGCCCTACCGAGGCGGTCGCCATCGTGTGAGTGGGATCCCAGTTCTGTTCGACCAAGGCCGAGAAAATGGTAGCTTGCGAGGCCACCAGCACGACATTCAGCGGATCCCCCGGCTGCCCCGTCCGGCCAGTCACGCAGCATTGCAAATGTTCCAGCCGTTTGCGCAATTCATCAAGTGTCAGGGCTTTACGCTGCACCGTGGGATAGAGGTCGTCGAATTCGATAGCTTCGTAATCGAAGCGGCCGTTGGGCAATTGCAAGAAGAAGCCAATGTTTATCGCTCCCCGGGTGTGCCACAACTCGATGTTGACGAACTTGGCCCCTTCGCTCAGGTTGGTGAACAGGAAGCCCGTGTTGGTGCGATGCGGTGGCACCAGGCGGGCGATCGCGTGGGCGCGGAAGAAGGAGTCCATTTCTTGGTTGGTATGTTTTGCGAAGGGAAGATGGCCTAGATAGGAGGTCTCCAGCGCCGAGAAATAATCAGGATCGGTCGCCCGTGGCATCAGCCATAGGGGGAAAGAATTATTATTTTCGATGCGCAGCCAGACCGCCTGGATGCCTTTGTTGGCCAAAGGACGACCAAAATAGTGCTCCTCTTCCTGATCATCTAGCACCGCTACCGAAACCCGCACGTTCGTTCGCTGAGCACTCACCGCATTGCGCGCGAAGGCGGCGGCATCACCCGTGGCGGGGCTGAAGCTAAAACAACCCGCCAGCACGACAGCGAGCAGGATTGGCGTCAACCGGCTTAACGTGATGCTGCCAGCAAAAAATCCCACCACAACCTCGTGGCCCCCACCACGGGCAAAATGCGCTTGGTAAGATTTGATTGCTCTCAACCCGCGCGTTCGCGCAATCGACGTGCGATTATCTCGAGCTGAATCTCGGTAGTTCCTTCGAAAATCGACAGCACCCGCGCGTCGCGCCAGTAGCGCTGCACGTCGAACTCCATCGCATAGCCGTACCCGCCATGAATCTGCATCGCTTCGCGCGTCACCCGCTCGGCCATTTCGGTGGCCGCCACCTTTGCCAAGCCGGCTTCGTAGTCGCATCGCCGCCCCCTATCCTTGTGCGCGGCGGCAAAATAGGTAAGCCGGCGTGCCGCTTCCAATTCGACCGCCATCCGCGCCAGCTTGTGTCCGATGGCCTGGAACTCGGCGATCGGCCGGCCGAATTGGCGCCGCGCTCCGCTATAGGCTAGTGCTGCCTCGAAAGCGGCCTGACCCACTCCCACCGCGCGTGCCGCGGTCTGTATCCGCGCCACCTCGTACGTCGCCATCAGTTGGTAAAAGCCTTCTCCCTCCCGCATCCCGATAAGATTAGCCGCAGGCACCCAGGCTCGCTCGAACGTCAACGCATAGCTGCGCATCCCGTGGTAGCCTACAGTCTCGATCGGCGTTCCGGTAAGCTGGGGCGGTGCAAACCCATCACCGGGTTCTTTTTCCAAGAGCATCAGTGACAGACCCCGATGTTTCTTATTCGGGTCGGGATCGGTGCGGGCCATTACCAGCAGCAGATGGGCGCGATTGGCGAAGGTACACCAATTCTTGGCGCCGTCCAGTTCGTAGCCGTCGCCCTGGCGGCGGGCCCGGGTTATGAACGATGCGCTGTCGGAACCTGCGTCGGGCTCGGTAAAGGCCGCCGCGCTGAGCAGCTCGCCGCGTGCCAACGGCCCCAACCATCGTGCCTTCTGCTCGGTGGTGCCCGCTGCCTGAAGTACGTCAGCGGTAATCAAATTGCGGGTGATGACCGAGCCAACCGCCAGCCAACCGCGTGAAAGCTCCTCGGTGACAATTGCCATCGCCTGATAATCCAGCCCTAACCCGCCCGCTTCTTCATCCACGGTCAAACCGAAATAGCCCAGCCTCGCCATCTTTTCGATCAGGCTTGGCGGGATCTCTTCCTGGCGGCGATCCAGAGCATTGGCAATCGGGCGCACTTCGCGCTCGACGAACGCGCGCACCGAATTGCGAATCTCCTCATGCTGTGCGGCGAGATCGGCCATGCCAAGATTTAGCCGCCGATAGCGTGCCGCACGCAAGAGGGTGCGTTGGATGGGTGGCGCGGGCGTAATATGCTTTGGCGGTTCACAGTGGGAGTTTAATGTTACATGGGTTCGATCGCCGCACTGCAGGACCAGCTCAGGAGTTCGATCGCGGGCGAAGTGCGTTTCACCGACGCCGACCGCGCCTTATATGCCACCGACGCCTCCAATTACCGGATGGTGCCGCTGGGCGTGGTGCTTCCACGCGACGAGGGCGACGTAATCAAGACCGTCACCCTCGCTCGTGACAACGATATCGCTTTGCTCCCACGCGGCGGCGGCACCGCGCTGGGCGGCCAGACCTGCAATCAGGCTTTGGTCATCGATTTCTCCAAGTATATGCACGCGATTCGCTCGATTGATTTCGACCGGCGCCTGGCAGTGGTCGAGCCGGGCGTGGTCCAGGCCCAACTCAACCGCGCGCTGGCAACCCACGGCCTGCAATTCGCCCCCGATCCGACGACCAAGAATCGGTGTTGTCTGGGCGGCATGATCGGCAACAACTCCTGCGGAACCCATTCGGTAGAGCACGGCAAAACGGTGGACAATCTGGCCGCGCTCGAAGTGGTGCTGTATGACGGCACCACGATGAAGCTGGGGCCGATGAACGAGCTACAACTGGAGGCGGCAATCGCTTCGGGCGGGCGGCAGGGAGAGCTGTATCGCGGCCTGCGCGAGTTGCGTCAGCGCCATCTGGAAGACATCCGCTCCGGCTTCCCGCAATTGCCACGCCGGGTATCGGGCTACAACCTGGATCAGTTGCTGCCTGAAAACAATTTCCATTTGGCCCGCGCGGTCGTGGGCTCCGAAGGCACTCTGGCGCTGACCCTGAACGCAACCGTGCAACTGGTTCCGCTGCCACGCTTTCGGGCGCTGGTGGTGATGGGCTTCTCTGACGTGTTCAATGCCGCCGATCAGGTGCCCTGGATTCTCAACCATAGGCCGCAAGCGCTGGAGGGTTTCGACAATCGCCTGGTGGAGTTCTGCCGGCTGACCGCTACTATCGATTTGGGGCAATTGTTACCACCCGGCGAAAGCTATCTGTTCGCCGAACTGGGCGGCGCCAGCGCCGACGAAGCGCGCGGACGCGCCGAGGCCTTAATCGCCGACGCCCGCCGCCAACCCGGCGCGGCGGCCTGCAAGCTGTTCACCGAGGAACGCGACCAACGCGCGGTGTGGGAGGTGCGCGAATCGGGCCTGGGTGCCAGCGCGGCGGTACCGGGACGGCCGCGCACTTGGCCGGGCGCGGAGGATGCCGCCGTGCCTCCTGCGCGGCTGGGCCAGTTCCTGCGCGATTTTCAAGCTTTGCTCCAGCGCCATAACCTGGAAGCCGCCACCTTCTATGGTCATTTTGGCGACGGCTGCGTCCATTGCCGAATCAATTTCGATTTTCAAAGTCAAGCTGGCCTGCGCACTTTCCGTGCCGCGATGGTCGAGTATGCCGACATGGTCGCGGCCCATGGCGGCTCGCTGTCGGGCGAGCACGGCGACGGGCGGGCGCGCGGCGAATTGCTGCCCAGGATGTATCGGCCCGAGTTAATCCGGGCCTTCGGCGAGTTCAAGGCGCTGTTCGACCCACGCGGTGGAATGAATCCGGGGATCATCGTCAATCCCGAGCCCCTCGACGCGCGCCTTCGGTTGCGGCCAGGCGCCCTGCCGGCGGTAAGCACCGACTTCGATTTCAGCGCCGATCAAGGGTTCGTAGGTGCGACCCTGAAGTGCGTGGGTATTGGTCAATGCCGTAAGCTGCAAGGGGGCGCCATGTGCCCCTCTTACATGGCCACGCGGGAGGAAACCCATTCCACCCGTGGCCGTGCCCATCTGCTTTACGAGGCGCTCAGCGGCGAGTTCTTCAAAGGGGCGCAAGCGGAACAAGCAGTGTTGGAAGCTCTCGATCTCTGCCTGGCGTGCAAAAGTTGTAAGCGCGAGTGTCCGGCCGGGGTCGATTTGGCAACCTATAAGTCGCAGTTTCTAGCCAACTACTATCGCAAGCATTGGCGCCCTTTGCCTGCCCATTTCTTCGCCCGCATCCATCAGGGAGCCGCCGTGGCGGCTCACGCACCGCGTCTGGTCAATTGGCTGATGAGTGCAAGTCCGCTGGCCCCGCTTATCAAGGGATTTCTCCATGTGGACGGGCGCCGCACCCTGCCCCGCTTCGCCGCACAGACCTTTCGCGCCTGGTTTGCCAAACATCAACCACCCGCGCAGGGACGGCCGGTGATGCTGTTTGTCGATACCTTCAGCAATTTCTTCGACCCCAAGCCGGCCATTGCCGCGGTCGCGGTGATGGAGCGCGCGGGCTTCCGCGTGCAGTTGCCCGCACGCGATTTCTGTTGCGGGCGCCCGCTTTTCGACCAAGGGATGTTGAGCATGGCGCGCCGCTGGCTTGAGCAGGCGATGGCGATCATGGCCCCGGCGCTTGGCGCCGACATCCCGATCGTTGGTTTGGAACCAGGCTGCCTGCTAACCTTCCGTGACGAGCTGCCAGGCCTGTTTCCCGACGAGCCGCGGGCCAAAAAGCTGGCCAAATCCAGCCTACTATTCGACGAGTTCCTGACCCGCCACGCACCCGGCCTACCGCTACCTGAAATTTCTGCCCAGGCCCTGCTGCACGGCCATTGCCATCAAAAGGCCCTGGCCCACATGGAGGGCGAGGTAGCGATCCTCAAGCGGATCCCCGGCTTACAACTGGAGGTGCTTGACGCCGGCTGCTGTGGAATGGCGGGAGCCTTTGGTTACGCCCAAGAGCATTACGAAGTCTCGCGCGCGATCGGCGAGCGGGTGCTGATGCCGGCGGTGCGGGCCAACGGTGAAGCGCTGATCATCAGCGACGGCTTCTCCTGCCGCTCTCAGATAGCCCAGCTCGCGCCCGGCCGGCGCGCGATGCATTTGGCTGAAGTGCTCAATTTGAACAGCCACCAACCTTCGACCTAATCCAAGGTAATCCAACCCCTTGTGCATGACGTTACAGACATTGTTATCGCACAAGCAGACGCAAGCCGGTGCAAGCGAGCGAAGCGAGGAGCTCTAGCTGCATCATGATGCGATGGACAGGACAGCGGCACCTTTGAGTTGGTCGTGCTTGAGCGCGGCCAGTGCTTGGTTGGCCTGCTCTAGTGGATAGGGCTCGGTAGTTGTACGGATTGGAATTTTCCCTGCAAGCTCGAGAAATTCCTCCCCATCGCGGCGCGTGTTGGCAGTTACGCTGCGCAGTTCTTTCTCGTAAAAGAGGTCACGCTCGTAATCCAGCGTGGGGATCGGACTCAGATAGATCCCGGCGACCGCCAAGATCCCACCCCGGTCCAGGGCTTCCAGCGCGGGCGCGACCAAGTCGCCCGCCGGTGCAAACAGGATGGCTGAATCCAAGGGAGCTGGCGGCCGTTCGGCCGCCGTGCCGACCCAGTCCGCACCCATCTCGCGCGCGTGCTCGCGATGGCGGCCGCCGCGCGTCATCACGTACACCCGGCAGCCCCAATAATGCGCCACCTGCAAGGCGATGTGAGCCGAGCTGCCAAAGCCGTACAGACCCACCGTGGTACCAGGTTTGACCACGGCCCGCTTGAGCGCTCGGTAGCCGATAATGCCCGCGCACAGCAGTGGGGCGCTGTCCTGTACTAGCAAATTCTCGGGCATCGAATAGGCGTAATCCTCACGCACGACGGCGTACTCGGCATAGCCGCCGTCATGGTCGTATCCGGTGAAGCGAGCATTAGGGCACAGATTTTCGTCGCCGCGCAGGCAGTATTTGCACATCCCGCAGGTCTCGCGCAGCCACGCCACGCCAACCCGTTGACCCGGGCGAAAACGCCGGGCCTGGGAGCCACATTGCGCCACCTCACCGACCACCTCGTGGCCGGGAACAATTCGCTCGCGATGGGGTGGCAAATCCCCTTCGCTGACGTGCAGATCGGTACGGCAAACTCCGCAAGCGAGCACCCGGACCACAATTTCGTTGGGGGCAGGCTGGGGCTTATCCAGCTCTACCAAACGCAGCGGCCGACTTTCGATCGGCCCGCGCGATTCGACGACCACGGCTTTCATGGATCCCAAGCTTAGCACTGCCGCCATGAGCGGTTAGTTAAAAACAGCCTCGCGCAACCCAAACGTCACATCGATCCTCAAGCCCCCTGTTTTGCAGACAAATGGGGTACGACTTCTCCGGCCAGAATTTCCATCTGCTCGGCATGGTCAAATACGGGGTTGAGCAAGAGATGAGTGGCGCCGGCCGCAATCAGCTTGAGCAGGGCTTCGGTGATTTGCGCTGGGGTGCCCCACAGCGCCACCCGTGCGGCCATCTCGGCGTTGTGATAGCGCTCGGCGAACCATTGGCGCAGCCGCGCTTCGGCCCGTGCGCGGTCGGCATCCACCGCCAAGTATACCCGTTTTGACATCGGAAAGCTGGCCGGGTCACGTCCCGCTCGCTCCAGTTCGGCGTACATTTGAGCGGCCTGCTGAACAAAGTCGGACGAAGACGAGGAGCCCGCGCCCATCCAGCCGTCGCCGTGACGCACGGCGCGTCGTATACCCATCGGATCGCGTGCCGCCAGCCAGATCGGTGGATGGGGTCGTTGGACCGGCTTGGGTTCCATCGGTACGTTCTCGAAATTCCAATACTGACCTGCCACCGACGCCCGCGGCTGAGTCCACAGCGCTTTGAGGACTTGGATGGTCTCCACGAAACGGCGGCCACGATGCTCGGTGGGAACGCCGAAGACTCGTTCGGGCAGATAAGCGCCGCCCACCCCTACTCCGGCGATTAGTCGTCCCTGCGACAACTGATCGAGCGTGGCCAATTCCTTGGCCAGTTGGACAGGGTTGCGGATAACAGTTAGCAATACGGCGCTGCCAAGACGCATCCGGCTGGTCAAAGCCGCGGCGTAAGTCAATAGCGCGACGGGCTCCAGAATCGCGCTGTCGCTGACGATCTGCTCCTGCACCCACAGGCTGTCGAAGCCCAGGGCTTCGGCCCGCGGCAGGAACCGGTTCAGATCAAGCACTGCCGCACTGGGCCCATCAAAGGTTTGCGGAATTGCGATACCGCAGGGGATTTGCCGGGCCATCGGTCATACTCCTCGCTTATATCTCGATGGATGCAAAGCCAGTTTTTAATTCGCAAGCCTGGGCGCCACGGGCGACGCTGGAACAACCAAACCGGTGCCACACTTACCTGATGGCGCAGCGCTTAATTGAAAATGACTTCACGCTAGCTGCCGCGGCGGCTGTTTAGCACAGCGGCCATCTGTCCGTTAGCTTGGCCCGGTACTTGGGCGCGTGGCCCCAAAATCGCCACCAGCTCATCGGAATCCACCGTTTCCTCGGCCAACAGCCGCTCCACTAGTCGATCGAGGCGCTCGCGCGCACCGCTTAGGCGGGCCCGAACTTCCTGATGGACCTGTTCCAGCAGACTTTGAACATTTTGATCGATTAGAGCCGCGGTGGCCTCGCTGTAATCGCGTCCCTGCGCCATTTCATAACCCAAAAACGGCTGTTTCTCATCAGTTTGGAAAGCCACCAGTCCCAGCTTTCCCATCCCCCATCGCGATATCATTCGACGCGCCAGCCGGGTGGCCTCGATCAAATCGTTCTCGGCGCCGGTGGTGACTTCCCCAAAAGCGATTTCCTCCGCCGTACGACCACCTAGCATTACCGCCAGCCGTGCCATCAGATAGGAATAACTGAAATTGTGCCGCTCCTCCTGAGGGATCTGTTCGGTCAGCCCGAGCGCCTGGCCATGAGGCACGATAGTCACTTTTTTAACTTCATCGGCGCCCGCGGTCAGCCAAGCCACCAGCGCGTGGCCCGATTCATGATACGCAACCACCCGTCGTTCGGAGGGATCCATCAATTGGGGATGAGCAGCGCCCAGCCGCACCTTATCCTGAGCCTCTTCGAAATCCTTCATTGTTACTTCTGAGCGATTGTGGCGAGCGGCGGTCAAGGCCGCCTCATTGCACAGATTGGCCAGGTCGGCACCACTCAGGCCAATGGTGCTGCGCGCCAAAACCGCCAAGTCAACGTCCGCGGCCAGGCGCAACCGGCGGCTATGCAGGCGCAAGATTCCCTCGCGCCCGATTCTATCCGGCAAGGGCACAACTACCTGCCGATCGAAACGGCCCGGACGCAGCAGGGCCGGGTCCAAGACGTCGGGCCGATTGGTGGCCGCCAGCACGATTACCTCATAGCGCTCCTCGAAGCCGTCGAGTTCGCCCAAAAGCTGATTCAAGGTCTGCTCGCGCTCGTCGTTAACCGTGCCCACCCCAGCACCTCGGCGCCGACCTACCGCATCCAGCTCGTCGATAAAAACGATCGCCGGCGCCGCGACCTTGGCTTGGCTAAAGAGATCGCGGACTCGGCTGGCACCGACACCGACGAACATCTCGACGAACTCCGACGCATTGAGGCTGAAGAAAGGCACCCCGGCTTCGCCCGCGACTGCACGGGCAAGCAAGGTTTTGCCAGTCCCGGGGCCGCCCACCAGCAGCACGCCCTTGGGGATGTGGGCGCCGATCTCATGGTACTTTTGCGGATTGCGCAGGAAATCGACTTCCTCCTGCAACTCGGTTTTTGCCTCGTCCGCACCAGCCACGTCATTGAACGTAACCTTGGGGCGCTCCTTGTTGTAGAGCCGCGCCTTAGCGCGCCCGAATGGATTAACCTGAGCCCGGCTGGCCTTGCTCGCTAGCCACCAGAACACACCGACCAGCAGCAACATCGGCAACCAGCTCGATAGCAACTCCAGCAGCCACGGAGTCGATGACGGCGCGACTTCTATCTGGACCTTTTGAGCCTTCAACAGCGCCATCAGGCCTGGGTCTCCGACGATGGCCGGGTAAGTCGTGCGAAAGCGCCGGTAGTGGGTTGGAACCGGCTCTTGCTCGCCATCGAACAGTGGCACCGCCACGGCCGGCTTGGCGGTGGGCGCGGGCTTGGCACTGGGCGCGGGCTTGGCTTGGGGAGGCCAGAGAATCGAATGGTTCATCTGACCCGTGATAGTGGCACCCACTATCTTGACCTGATTGACGTTACCGGCCTCAACCTGAGCCAGAAAGGCACTGTAGGGCAAATTGACTTGCGGATGCTCCTCGGGCCAGAAGGACAGGATGTTCCAGACCAGCAGCCCGCCTAGGATGAGCCACCAAATCCATATGTTACGGGTAAAGGACGGTGGCAGTCCCGGTTTTGGTTTCTGAGATCTGTCCTGCTGCGAGGGCATATCCAATCGTGCCCTTGCGCGACGGACTTAGTCAAACTCACAGGGATGGTCAGTCGCACGGTCGCGCCCGGCCAAATGATCGGAAACTAATTGGCACTTTTCGCTAAGCGCCTACCTGTGTATCACCCCCGGCAACGACGCTGGATAGACCAGGTAGTCACCGACCACAAAATCCGCTTGCCAAATGACGCAGCATTGGTGTAATTAGCTTCGCTCAGTATGTTTGCGCACGGAATAAAGTTCTCGATGAATTCGCCGTTATCGTCGCGTCCATCGAGCTGGTTTACCCGATTACCCGGCGGAGCAGGCCAGCGATCGGGTGGAAAAAATTTGCTTTGCCTCAGGCACCAGGGCGCGCTGGCCGCGGGCGGAGCGAAAGGAGGAAAGCCGATGCGGTTTGAACCTTACGGAAAGACTTGAGGCCGCTTTTGGATGGTGCGCGGCGCGCGAGCCCCGTTTAACGACAACAGTTTGATAACCGTCAAGGAGTCTCTCCATGAGGCCTATCGTTCACCGCCTAATCGCGGCCACCCTCGCCACCGGTCTGCTTGGCCTGATTGCCATCCCCGGCTGGCTTCAGCCGCCCGCCTTCGCGGGCCCTGATGTTCCCCCGCCGCCTCCGCCGCCCAGTAAGCTTCGCCACGTCAGTTTCACTTACCAAGTCTCGATTCCCACCCTCGATAAGTCCGCCAAGCATCTTGATCTGTGGCTGCCTATGCCGCGCCAGGACAGCCATCAGACCGTCACCGACCTGACCATCCAAGCACCATTTAAACATCGGATTGTCTCGCTCAAGCAGTTTGGCAATCGGGCGGTCTATTTGTCGGCCGATGCTCCGCTGCCAGCTTCGGTCAGCGTGACCATGACTTTTCACGTAACCCGGCGGGAGTGGGCAGCGAATTTGCATCGCGCCGGCGCGGCCAAGAGCGAGCCCAAGGACGGCGCCCTCGGGCCCGAGCTACAAGCCAACGCGCTAGTTCCGACCACGGGCAAGATCGAGCAGACGGCGCTCGAAGTGGTGCCGGCGGGGACGCCGCTTCAGCAAGCGCGCGCCATCTATGACTATGTCATCAAAGTGATGAAATACAACGAGAACTCCAAGGGCGGCGGCCATGGCGACGCGTTGTGGGTCTGCGACCATCATGAAGGCGTGTGCACCGATTTCCATTCGCTGTTCGTGGCGTTGGCGCGCTCGCGCGGTATTCCGGCCCAATTCATCTTTGGCTTCCCGCTGGACAAGATCGGGGCCGAGAGTATCGACGGCTATCATTGCTGGGCCGAATTCTACAGCGGCGGTGTGTGGGTGCCTGTGGACGCCTCCGAGGCCTGGTTGGCGCCCAAGTACCACAACTTCTATTTTGGCCACCTCGATGCCGACCGAGTGGCCTTCACCCAGGGGCGCGATTTGGAGTTGGTCCCGCCCCAGCATGGCAAACCGCTTAACTACTTCATCTATCCCTATGCCGAATTGGATGGTCAGCCGCTAATCGGCGACCAGGTCAAGCTCACCACGAGCTATCGCGACCTGGAGCAAAGCCACTAAGGCGGGCCAAGGATCGCGCACTGCAGTGGGCAGGGCCGACCCCGGCCCGCGATCAGAACTGCTCTGCGCGCCAATTCAGTGCAATCGCTCAAATTTCGCAGGGAGAGCAATAGATGAAGCGTCCGATCAACTACGGATACGCACCGCGGCTGTGCCGTAAGCTGGTGGCTTTGCTGTTGCCGCTTACGATCACCCTGGCGGCCAGCGCTGGCGCCACAACTATCGCTGGCGCCGGGGCCATCGATCCGGCGATTAACCGTGTCTCCGGCCAACCCGCGATGGAGCTGGCGCAGGCGGCGACCAGCGCACCCGACGTACAGCAAACCATCGAGGATCTGCGCCAGGAACTGGAACAGCAGCGCCAGCAGCTCAATGCCGAACGCCAACGCACCGAGCAACTGGAGCAGCGGCTTGATGCGGTGCTCAAGCAAAGCAAGCAACCATCGGGCAACCTGGTCGCAGCGCCAGCCAGCGTGCCGCCGGTAGTCCCACCCTCGCCCAGCGCGGTGCTGACCGCGCTCAAGGCTAAGGTTGGCCACGGGGCGGAGACCACGCCCGGGGCGCCAGGCCAACAGACCGAAGCCGATATTTACAACAACGGCTTTTACCTCAAGACCCGCTCCGGAAATTTCTCGATTTACTTCAACGGCCTGTTCCAGCCGCGGTTCACATTTTTTAAGCCTAACAGCGTGACCAAGATGGGCTCCAACGACCCCGCCGTCGATAATTTCGACATCTGGTTGGGTCGTTTCGCGATCTCGGGAAATGCCTTCGATCCGTCGATCAAGTATTTCCTGCAGCTCCAAGGCACCACTACAGGCAACGGAACTGGCATCAGCATGTTGGACTGGTTTACCTCGAAAACCGTCAATCCCTACTTTACAATTCAAATGGGACGCTACTGGGTGCCCTACACCTACGAGTATTATGATAACCCAGCCAATTACCTGCTCCCCGATTTGTCGGCCGCGGAATATGCCTTCACTCTGGGACAGGGCGATGGCGTGATGCTGACCGGGGCCGTTGACCGACTCAACTACAATCTCTCGGTGACTTCAACTATCCCGGGATTGGATGTCGCGCCAGTGCAGAATTTTGGCAGCAAGCTAGCCTATGTCGGCAATGTGCATTACGACATTCTGGCCCCTTACGGCTATACCGAAACCGACCCCAGCCTGGAGGGCGCGCCCAAACCAGAGCTGACCATCTGGGCCTCGGGAATGTACAATCCGGTCCAGTACAACTCGACCTTTTCGAACGAGATGGCGGGCGACCGGACTTACGGCAGCAACATCGAAATGCTGTTTCGCTACCGCTACTTCACTTTCCAGGGAATCGGCTATTATCGCCGCACCCTGCAGCATATGGGGCTGCCCTCTTATGATTCATGGGGCTACGGCGAACAGGCCGGCTACTACCTGGTACCGGGTCGATGGGAGCTGGCCGAGCGCATCTCCAGCATCATGTGGGGTCAGCAGGAAATTCCGAGGATCGGCGGGACCGAGAATAACTGGTGGGCCGGCCCCTCGAACTTCCCCTATCAGACTTTGACCGAGTACACCGCCGGCTTGAACTACTATCTGATGGGCAATCACGCCAAGGTACAATTGGCCTATTCCTATCTGGCAGGCCGCAGCTTTTCCCAGGGATCGTTCGGTGCCAACCGGGTGTTTCTGCAAAGCACCTTGCAATTCTAGCTCGCCGCCGCCATCAGCGGGCGGCAAGCAGAGTGAGGCGGCGGCAAGGCCGCTCTTGGCTCTTCTCTCGATATGAAAAAACCCATCCGTCGCTTCTTCCCGCGCGCCATGCGGGGGAAGCGATGGATGGGCACATCCTCACCCCTCGCCTGCGGGAAAACTAGAAGTGACGCTTATTTCTGACTAGCCCTTGCACCCGGGTATGAGAAGAGCCGCTTCATTTTGAGCCACGCGCTTTGAGAACCGTGAGCGATTATTTGCCAAATTGGACCTCACGGGTTGGCGAGCAGAAATGTTCAGCCCGCAGCGGACAGCAAATCGGCACGACCTATTTTTGCACCTCCTTTTGGCGATTCCCGCTCGAGCTGCCATTGCCCTTGGTCCACCAGACCGCCACCTTCCACGCACTCGTACAGCCCCTCGGCATGATTGGGAGCGGTAATTGCACCTCGAAAATCGCAGCTCGAAACGTCAGCCGGAACGATAATGCTGAAGCGCAAATGGTCGCCGTTAATCGAGCCCTGGGTCAAAGTCCCAGAACTGTCCGCGCCACCGTTGCGGCAAATCATCGTGCCGGTGCTGCAGGTATAGCTACCGCCCAGCCCATTGTCGGTCTGGTATAAAAGGAGTGTGATCCTGTTGGTGGCATTGCAGCGCCCGCCGTCGGTATCGGTTATCGACGAGCAGGGCGTGACCAGCAGCTGTCCACTCCAGAAGCCGGTTACCTGATCGGCTTGCGCCGCGTTGGTGACTGGCCGACGCCACAGGGCGCAGCCGCTCACAGTTATTAAAAAAACCAGCATTGCGGCGCAGCTTTGAGCCGGCTTCAAGCGCCAAACCGGCGAGTAGGATGTCATGTGGCCCCCAGACGGCCTCATCGAGGCCCTCTGTCATCAATCTATTCCACCAGGCCGGCCCGAAGGAAGCCGGCCCGGCGCCAGCAGCAATGAAGCGCGAGCGACTCACTGGGGAACGAAAAGTCGGCGGGATACTCGACCCCAGCATTGCCGACTGGCAAGCTGCCGCTATCATGTTTGGGATGACGATGAATCGCGACCTGGGGCTGCTGTTTGCCTCGCGTGCGCTGCGCAGCTTCGCCCAGGGTTACATGGCGGTGATCATCCCCATGTACATCGCGATTTTGGGTTACGGCGCGGTCGAGCTGGGGATTCTGTCCGCGGTCAGTTCGATTGTCAGCGCGACCCTGGCCCTGTCGGTCGGGGTCCTGGCCGATCGATTCGGGCGTAAGCTGTTCATGATCCTGATCTCGCTGATGATGGCGATAAGCGGGTTGGTCTTTGCCACCTCCCACGCCTTTGTCGTGATCGCCCTGGCCGCTGCGCTGGGAACCTTCGGCGGCGGTGGCGGCGCCGGCCGCGGTGGCGCCTGGGGTCCCTTCTATCCCGCCGCGCAGGCACTGCTGGCCGAGCATTCATTGGCGTTGGAGCGCACCGCGGTCTTTGGCGTGCTCTCGTTTGTCGGCGTGATGGCTGGGGCGCTGGGCTCGCTGGCCGCCTATCTGCCGCAATTATTGACGAGCGCCGGCTTTACTCCGCTGCAAGGCTACCAGGCCCTGTTTTTGCTCACTGCCGCGATTGGCTTGGCGATGGCGCTGGTGGTCATCCCGATGCGCGAGACGCGAACTTTCCCTGATCCCGCTTCGGTCCGGCCCAAGCCCTCGCCCAGTGCCAAACCCGCCGATACGTTGCGCTGGGGGCTGTCGCCGAAGACTTGGAAGATCGTTGCTCGCTTTATGGTTACCAATACCGTCAACGGCTTTGCCATCGGGATGGTCGGACCATTCTTGGTCTATTGGTTTTACCGCCGCTACGGTGCCACGGCGGGCCAACTGGGCTCGCTGCTGTTTGTAATAAACCTGGTCTCAGCTCTCCCTTTTCTGGCCGCCGGTCGGCTGGCCTTGCGCTTTGGCTCGGTCAGTATTGTGGTCTTCACTCGCCTCATTGGCTGCATGATGCTGGCGGCGATGGCCCTGATGCCAAGCTTTTGGCTGGCCGCCGTAATCTATGCCCTCCGCACCGTCTTCAATACGCTCTCCGTGCCAGTGCGCCAGTCCTACCTAATGGGCGTAATCGAGCCCACCGAGCGCGCTAGCGCCGCCGGCTTCTCCAACTCCCCCTCCCAGGTCGGCACCGCGCTTAGCCCTTTCCTGGCCGGCTATTTGATGGAGCACGTCTGGCTGGGATTACCGCTGGAAGGCGGGGCCGTGCTCCAGACCATCAACGCCCTGCTCTATTGGTTCTTCTTCCGCGACCTGCGCCCGCCCGAGGAACTGAAGCTCGACGAGCTGGACGCGGTCGAAGAAAGCCCGACCGCCGTCGGACCAAGCCTGTAAACCTCCGCGCCCGGCCAACCTTGCATCGGGATCAACCCCGTAGTAAAAGCCGCGCCCGCCCGAGTTGACCTCACCAAGGCGGTTCGCGCTATAACAAGGGGCGCTTGGACCTTGGGGATGGGGAGGTTACTTATGAAGCACGCGACGCTGATTGCGATAGCCGCCACGATTGGCCTGGGAGCGGGGCTGAGCGGATCCTCGGCCCGAGCCGCGGCCGGGGCGCTCTCTCCCGCCAAATATAACGTCCAGGCGGTGCTGCAGAAGGCGCCGGGCGGCAATATCGCACCTTGTCGTGAAATTGCCGATCCTTACCCCGAGTATAATGGGATCGCGCTTGACCCGGCCCACCACTTGGTCTCCTTGAGCGACACCAATCTGAAAAGTTTGCTGACCTACGATCTTACCCAAGTCGGCGCTGATTCCACCGACCCCACTCCGCCACGCGCATGGGTCAAAGGGCCCGCGACCTACATCTCATATGCCGCGGGGGTGGCCTTCGATCCCGTCCGGCGAATGGTGTGCGTGACCGAGAATGACGTGGGCGATGACGTAGCCTGCTTTCCCGACGACGCCAGTGGTGATTACCAGGCGCGCGTGCTGGCGGTACCTCACGGCGCATACGGGCTAGCCTTCAACCAGCGCCTCAAGCAGATGGTGGTCTCGGTCGAGCACAACGCGCAATTAATTTTCTACCGGACCGGCGCCACTGGCGCTGAGCCGCCGCTGCGCGCTATTCGCGGCCCGCATACCGAGATGGCCGATCCTCACGGGCTATACTGGGATGACGTCAACCAGGAAATCGGGGTAGTCAATCACGGCAATTCCTCGCCCGGATACTGGAATATGGATTATACCGGCGGCGGTCGTTACCAGCCGCCGTCGATAACCATCTTTTCCGATCACGAAAAAGGCGACGTCAAGCCGCTGCGAGTGATCCAGGGGGTTCATACGCAACTGGATTGGCCGTCGGGAATCGCAGTGGATCCGGTTCACAACGAGATCGCGGTGGCGAACACAGCCGGTGGCTCGGTCCTAATCTTCAGCCGCACCGCGCGGGGCGATGTCAAGCCGCTGCGCGTAATCAGCGGCCCGCACACCGGCATCTATATTCCGATGGGGGTGGCGTTCGACCCCAATCACGACAGCCTGTGGGTAGCCAACTTCGGGCACACCGCGCTGGAATTCAACCGCACCGCCGAGGGCGACGCTACGCCGATCGGGGTGTTGCGCAACGCACCCAAAGCGACTCCGGCGGTACGCTTCGGCAATCCCTTCACCATCGCTTACGATTCCAAGCGCGACGAATTGATTGTTCCCAATTGAGTGACCGATCCCCGCATCGGGGCTTTCGCCAGGCTGGCGAGCGGCAATGTCGAACCGGTCCGGACGATTTACGGCAATATCAGTAAGCTTACCCGGGTTGCCCACGGCATTACCTACGATCCCGGGCGCGATGAGATTATCGGCAGCGAGCCGCTGGCAGCCGCGGTGGTAACGTTTCGCGGCGGCGCCAGCGGCCAAGTCCCGCCGCTGCGGGTGTTGCAGGGCAGCAAGACTATGCTGCATGCGCCCCAGGGGGTCGTGGTTGACGACGTCCATCATGAGTTGATCGTCGGCGACAACATCACCGGTTACATCCTGACCTATCCCTGGGATGCCAACGGCAACGTCGCCCCGATACGAGTGATTGCTGGCCCGCGCACCGGGATGGCCGGCGTGATGGATCTGGGAGTGGACCCGCAACGCAACCTGATCGTGGCGGTGGCACGTCACAAACATGAGGGCTGGGGCGTGCAGCCCGGCGGCGGCATCTTCATCTTCAACCGCACCGCCACAGGCAACGTCGCGCCCTTGCGAACCATCATGGGACCGCATACGGGGATGCGCGGTGGCCCGCTGCAAGTTCAGGTCTGGAACGGCAAGATTTTCGCTACCGTCAGCAATGACAATTACCAACCGCCCTACGATCGTGGCGGCTTTGCCCCAAAACCAGGTTGTACGGGACCGCCCCTCCCCCCGCTGACGATGGGCAGCGCGGACGCGTTCATCGGAGTCTGGAATATCACCGACAGCGGTGACCAACCGCCACGTTTCACGATTCACGGCCCGGCTACTCATATGGTCGCCCCGGCCGGCATCGCGCTCAACCCCAAGAGTGGCGAACTTTACGTTACCGACGGTGGGGTGGGCGCCGCCTTTACGTTCCTGGTCCCCCAGGCTTTCTAGGATTGCGGTCGGACCAGAGCGGCTACAGGATGGCTGGTGCGTAGCACCGAAGTCGCCCCGAGCGCGGAGCATCCTGGGGGGGTGTTCCACCAGCCTCCACCCAGCGCCACAGCGCGGCAATATCCTGAAGGCGCTGTCCCACCCGGTCTGCCCCCTTACCCGCATTCATAAGTAGAGTCGGTTGATGTTTAGCCCCTGGCGGGGCGGTGGAGCAAGGGGACGGGCCGCGGAGCCCCAAACTTACTCAAGCGGGCCGTTCCCTTGCTGGTCTGCAAATTCTCTGGGCATAAGCGCTCCGCGGCTCGAATGCGGACGGAAC
This sequence comes from Candidatus Binataceae bacterium, assembly GCA_035294265.1. NCBI lineage: Bacteria > Candidatus Binatota > Binatia (SeqCode) > Binatales (SeqCode) > Binataceae (SeqCode) > Binataceae bacterium (SeqCode). The sequence goes on along the minus strand of DATGLK010000094.1, from coordinate 18,681 downwards.
CAGTTGTAATCGTGCCTTGGCTCACTCCGGCTCGGCGGGTGGCCGCGGCAAGCGCGGCCATCCACCCGTCACGCCGCTTCGGTTTTGACCGCGACTGGTTCGGTCGCTTCCCGCTGGCCCGCGAGTTCTTCGGTGACGGGGAGACAATAGCGAGACGTCCCGCGATCGAAACGCGCGTGGAGGAGGGTAAGTTTATCGTTTGGGCCGACCTTCCAGGCATCGATCCCAAGGATGTCGACATCAAGTCGTAGGCGACGTGCTGACGATCAAGGGCGTGCGGGAGGAAAAGCAGGAGACCAAAAAAGCCGATTATTTCCGGCGCGAGATTCGCTACGGCGCCTTCGAGCGTTCAATCGGCCTGCCCGAGGGGATCAAGGCCGAAGACCTCAAGGCGACCTACCATGACGGTGTTCTGGAACTGGCGGCTCCGATGCCTAAGGAGGCCATACCGAAGGAAGTGAAAATCCAGGTCGAGGGATCCAAGGGCGGTTCGGCGAAGACGAGCGCGGCCTGAGAGCGCAGCCCGGGCATAAGCTGAACGCGGAAACGGCCTGGCAGGGTGCTGAAAAATCCGGTCCGGTGAGGGTTTGATGCCCACGCTTGAACTTGGCACCCTGCAGTTGGCTTCTTTCCATAATCTTCTCCCCCTGGCCCGGGGGAAAATAGGGAGCGGGTTGTGGAGATTTTTCCGCAGCCTGCCTGGAGAATCGGTGATGAAAGTTGAGCAATTGATGACGCACGAGGTAAAGACTTGTTCCGAGTCCGACACCCTCAACCGAGCCGCCGAGTTGATGTGGGAGTCTGACTGCGGCTGCATCCCGATCATCCGCTCCAATGGCGACGGCAAGGTAATTGGGATCGTCACGGATCGCGACATCGCGATGGCCGCGTACACGCAGGGCAAGCAGCTTTGGGCCATTCCGGTGGCAGAGGCGATGGCACGCAAGGTAATCGCTTGTCACGCCAGCGATGGCGTCAGCCAGGCCGAGGCCTTGATGCGCGACAATCAGGTAAGGCGGTTGCCCGTGCTGGATCAGAATGAACACCTGGTCGGGATCCTCTCGCTCAACGACCTGGCGCGGGAGGCGCAGCGTGAAGTGTCGGCGGGCAAACGGGCGGAGGTTACGGAGGACGCGGTAGCCGAAACTCTGGCCTTCGTCTGCCAGCCGCGCACTTCGCATCAGATGGCCGTGGTGGCCTAGCAGGGTGCTAAAAAACCCAGTCCGCCGAGGCCGCGCGCACGCTTGAAAGCGGCACCCTGCGTCACGCGCGCGCACGGCCAAAGCGAAAAGCCGATCAAGTCGTCGAACTCGCTGCGAAACCTTTGCAGCTCTCTCGATGGCTTCCATTTTTCGAGCAATGCCATTGTCGTTTCCTCCTGTTCTTGTTACTCCGTCTACGCTTGCGGATGCGCGTGGGCGGATTGTTTCTGGCTTAGAATCGTTTTGACCCGATCGTCGGAAACCTGCTCGAAATCACGATAAAATTGGCCTACGGCAAAGAAATCCTCGGGGGTCTCCAGACAAATAATTTCGTCGGCATCGCTTCGCAGCGCCGCGAGGCTCTCCGCCGGCGCGACCGGGATCGCGAGAATCAAGCGCTTTGGCTGTTGCCGGCGCACTCCGCGCAGGGCGGCCCGGACCGAGGAGCCGGTTGCGATTCCGTCATCGACGACGATCACGGTCTTACCCGCAAGCGCAAGCTTGGCCCGGCCGCCCCGATACGCGCTCTCGCGGCGGTTAACTTCCTTGAGCTGGCGCGTAATTTCAGCCTCGATGTATTCATCCGAGACCCCGAGCTGCTCGATGATGTCCTGGTTGAAGATCGCGCGTGGATGGTCGCCGTCGGCCACGGCGCCGATCCCCAACTCAGGCTGGCCTGGCGCTCCCAGCTTGCGCACTACAATTACATCCAGCGGCGCGCCCAAGGCGTCGGCAACTACTTTGGCCACCGGCACGCCACCGCGCGCTAGGGCCAGCACCACCGCATCGGTGTGGGCGTATGCCATCAGCCGCCGCGCGAGCAGCCGACCAGCCGCTTCCCGGTCCGCATAGATTAATTCCTGCGCGGGCGGGTCAGCGACTCGTGACGTCTTCAGGTGGCGGCTGAACCAGTCCCCTGCCAGCTCCGCGACCTGCTCCAGGGTGCCCGGCTCCTCGAACAGGTGGGTCGCGCCAGGCACGATCTTGAGCGATTTCTCGCACCGCAGCAGGCGGTAGGCCCGCTCATTCAGCTCGATCACGCCGTAGTCCAGGCCGCCCACGATCAGCAGGGTGGGCGCGACGACCTCGGCGAGGTGGCGCAAAGCAAGGTCGGGGCGCCCGCCGCGCGAAACTACCGCGCCGATAGCGCCGTCCTGCGCCGCGGCCATCAGCGCCGCCGCGGCTCCGGTGCTGGCCCCGAAGTACCCAAGTGGGTAAGCCCCCGCCTCCGGCCTGGCTCTCAGCCAGCGCGTCGCGTCGCCCAATCGATGGGCGAGAAAGTCCACGTCGAACACGTTTTCGCGCTCAGCCGCTTCGGCTTCCGTGAGCAGATCGAACAGCAAGGTGCCGATCCCGGCTTCCTGGAGCATGCGCGCGACGAACTGATTGCGCGGACTCAGCCGGCCGCTGCCGCTGCCGTGAGCAAACAGCACGATCACCGCGGCCTCCGCGGGCATCGCGAGTTCACCCTCCAAACTCACCGCGTCCGAAGAAATGACAACCTGCGTCACTCTGGCGGATCGTCTGCTCATGGCAAACCTCATAAACGCATCATGCGTGCCAATCTCGGCCGGGAAGCGGTCGGCGGCGGGCCACGATGCACATAGATGAGATCCCCCGACTCGCTCCGGCTTACCTCAGACGTGCGTTATCAGGTCGCTCAACGAGCGATCGGTGTGCAGCCGCTTGATGGCCTCCCCGAGGAGCGGGGCCACGCTCACCAACTGCAGCGGCAACCCCAAGTTCGTCGGCTGCGCCACGCTGTCGGTAACGATAAATCGCTTGACGCCCAGCGCTTTCAGCCGCTGCGTCGCCCCGCCGACGAACAGGCCGTGAGTGGCGGCCACGGTCACATCCGAAGATGCTCCGGCTTCCGTTAGCGCGCCCGCCGCAGCAGCGATCGTTGCGCCGGTCGTAATCATGTCGTCGATGATCAGAATCGGCCGGCCGCGGACCTCGCCGACGACTCCCCTCGCCTCGACTTCCTCGCCGCTCAGGCGCGTCTTGTTCACGATCGCGAGGGGCTTCCTTAACAACCGCGCGTAGCGCTGCGCGAGCTTCACCGCCCCGAGATCCGGGGCGACGATGACCGCGTCGGCTGCCAGGCCCGAGCTGGCCACGCCGTCGGCCAGTAGCGCAACGGCGCTCAGGTGCTCCAAGGGCATCGGGAAAAAGCCCTCGAGCGCGGCGCTGTGCAGGTCGATTGTCACGACGCGTTGGATCCCGGCGGTCTTGAGCAGATCGGCAACCAGGCGCGCTCCGACCGGGTCGCGGCCGGTCGCCCGGCGGTCCTGGCGGGCATACCCGAAGTAGGGAATCACTGCGGTCAGGCAGGCGGCGCCGGCGCGCCGGCAGGCGTCGGCCAGCATCATGAGTTCGAACAGACGCTGATCCACCGGCGGGCCGGTCGGCTCAACCAGGTAGACGTCGCGGCTTCGCACGCTCTCCTGCACTTCGATGTGCAGTTCGCTGTCGGGAAAGCGGGTCAGCGCCCGGTTGGCGAGCGTCAAACCCATCTGCTCCGCCACGGCCGCGGCAAGCGGAAGGTTGGCCAAGCCTGCCAAGATTATCGGATCCATCATATCGAGCGCCTCGCCGCTAGCCGGCTTAACCCGACGAAAGCGAGCAACCCTGTCAGAGCAAATGGCACACCAGCCGGCTCCCGCCCAACCAGCCAAGCGAAGGGCTGCTCCTTGTGCCCTTTCGCGCCAGCCGTTTCAGGGCAGATGGCTCGAATAGAGCCAGCCTATCGCAGAAGCGGCGCCAGGTCCCGCAATTAAAAAGCGGCGCGTGAACTGTCCAGCCGGAGCACAGTTCGTGCTCCAATAAGGGCATGAAAGTTTAGGGACTATTGCAGCGGGAGGTCGCATCGTGCGCCTATCGGAAACCGCGATGGCCGTTCTCGAAGCACGCTACTTGCGTCGCGACGAGAGCGGCCGGCAGATCGAGGATGTTTCCGGAATGCTCAACCGGGTGGCGACGGCGATAGCGGAGCCTTGCACACGGTTCGGCGAGGACCCGGAACTATGGCGCGAGCGCTTTCGCCAACGGCTCGAGCAGCTTGAGTTCCTGCCCAATTCGCCCACGCTGATGAACGCAGGCGTTGCCCGCGGCCAGTTGGCGGCCTGCTTCGTCCTGCCGATCGAAGACAACCTGGACTCCATCTTCGAGACCCTCGGGCTCGCGGCCAGAATCCAGCAGACCGGAGGCGGCACTGGATTTTCCTTCAGCAGGCTTCGCCCGCGAGGAGACGTGGTGCACTCAACCGGCGGGATCAGCTCCGGGCCGGTCTCGTTCATGGAATTGTTCGACCATTCCACCGCCGTGATCCGCGCCGGGGGGCGGCGGCGGGGTGCCAACATGGCGGTTTTGCGCGTCGATCATCCCGATATCTTCGGATTCATCGACGCCAAGCGCCGCTCGGGCAGGCTTGAGAATTTCAACCTCTCGGTCGGCGTGACCGATGACTTCTTCTCGGCGCTCAGGACCGGCACGCCGTTTCCTCTGAGAGATCCCCGTTCCGGCCGAATCCAGCGCGATGCCGGCGCCGCCAAGCTGTTCGACCGGCTGACCCAAGCGGCATGGAGCTGCGGCGATCCGGGTCTGCTTTTCCTTGACGAGATAAACCGCCGCAACCCACTGCCGTTGCTTGCCCCAATCGAGGCCACCAACCCCTGTGGCGAACAGCCGCTGCTGCCCTACGAGTCGTGTACGCTGGGCTCGATCAACCTTGGCAAATTCGTGTCCGGTGACCGGATCAATTGGGATGCGCTGGGCGAGACAATCCGAGACGCCGTGAGGTTTCTCGACAATGTCATCGAGGCCAGCCACTATCCGGCGCCGCGGATTCGGCAGGCAACCGTGAACACGCGTAAGATCGGCCTAGGGGTCATGGGGCTGGCCGACCTTCTGGCCGCCATTGGAGTGCCTTACAATTCGCGGCAAGGCGTAGAGCTGGGCGGAGAAATCGCCCAGTTCGTCAGCCGGATCGCGCGCGAGGTATCCGCGGAACTGGGGCAACTGCGGGGTTCGTTCCCGGCATTCGAGGCCAGCCTCTGGCGCGCGCGCGGCTACCAGGCGATGCGCAATGCCACGGTCACCTGCGTGGCACCCACGGGAACGATCGGCATAATCGCCGGCGCCTCGGGCGGCATCGAACCGTTCTTCGCCCTGGCAACCACGCGACGAATCCTCGAAGGCCAGAAATTCGCCGAGGTGAACGGCGCCGTGGAGCGGGAGCTCAAGCGCCTCGGCCCGGTCGGTGACACAGCGATGGCCTTGGTGCGCCAAACCGGGGCGCTGAGCGGAACTGCAATCGCGGAGGAACTCAAACGGCGGTTTCCGGTGGCGCTGGAGATCGAACCGGAATTTCACTTGCTGATGCAGGCCGCTTTCCAGGAGCACGTCGACGCCGCGGTTTCGAAGACGGTGAATTTGCCCACCGATGCCAGCCCTCAATCGGTGCGAGAAATCTTCCTGAGGGCACACGAGCTGCATCTCAAGGGCGTAACCATCTACCGCTACGGCTCGCGTCCGGGGCAGACGCTGAACATCGTAGACGACAGCGAAACGCCGGATTGCCGGGAATGCTCGGTGTAAGGGCGCGCGCGCCGGATCGCTGATACGCAAACACCATTAGCGGGGTGCTGAACAACGAGTCCGGCGAGGCCCGGTAGGCACTCTTGAAAGCAGCGCCCCGCGTAAAGGTGGCCTCTCGGTCCCCAATCTTCTCGGGGGTCGCCGGCCTCCGAGGAGCCGCGCACGAACCTGCCATTCGGGTCGGGTCCGGCCTTTTCTTACCAGCCGTCATCTATTACCTTGAGCCGGGATTTTCATATGGAAAATGGCGTAACACGCGTTAGTCAAGTCACAGCGCCCGCTCGCATCGCGCGATGGCCGTAGGCAGCTTCGGAGCGAAATTCACGGGTTTCGGATACCCCCTCAGCCGGCGGCAGTTCCTGTCGCATTCGATGCGCGCCGTAGCCGGAGTCGGGGTAGGCTTAAGCCTGCTGGACTTCGGCTGCTCCGGCGGCAGCAGCACCAGCGCCAATGCTCGCGCCTGGCAAGAGTTGGCCCAACGCATCTCGGGGCCCGTGCTACGCCCCGGCGATCCCGGCTTTGCCGCGTTGGCGATGCCTAACAACTTGCGTTATGCCGCAACGCTTCCGGCTGGAATCGCTCGCTGTCTGAGCGCCCAGGACGTGTCACAGGCGATTCTGTGGGCCCGCCAAAATGATATCCCGCTGGTGGCTCGCTCGGGCGGCCATTCCTACGCCGGTTATTCGACTACCAACGGCTTGATGATCGATCTGAAGCTTATCAACCAGATTCAATACGACAGCGGCAGCGGGATCGTTACGATCGGCGGAGGCGTGCTCAACAGCGCGTTGTATCAGGCGCTGCAGCCGTTGGGAGTCGCAATCACCCACGGCCGTTGTCCCACGGTTGGCGCGGCCGGCTTTCTGCTCGGGGGCGGCATTGGGTTCAACATGCGGGCGCACGCTTTGGGCTGCGATCAACTGGTGGCCACCGAGATCGTGACCGCCGACGGCCAAATTCTCATCCCCAGCCCGCAAGAAGATCTTTTTTGGGCGTGCCAAGGCGGCGGGGGCGGCAATTTCGGTATCAACACCTCTTTCAGCTTGCAAACCTTTCCCGTCCCCTCCAGCCTGACTGTCTTCAGCCTGAGCTGGAGCGCCCGCCCCGACGCGGTTTACGCCGCGTTGCTGGCGGCGTTGCAGACCGCGCCGACAACCTTGGGCAGCCGCGTCCAGCTCGACGCGATTACTCCACAGGAAATCGCCGCGGGCCAGGACGTCACGGTCAGATTGCTCGGCCAACTAGTGGGCACGCCCGGCGATCTGGCCGATATTCTCCAGCCGGTCTATGCGGTGGCCGAGCCCACCCAGTCAACTATCAATCAGATGAGCTACTGGGATGCGCAGATAAATTTTCTGGCAACTCCGGGCAAGCCAGCGGAATACCAGGAACGCTCGCGATTTTTCGTCGGCCCGCCCAGCTCAGCCGCGATCGCCACCGCATTGCAATGGGCACGGCGATGGCCCGGAACTTCGGTCGGCGCTGACCTGGTGCTGTTTCAAACCGGCGGGCAGATAAATATTCCGGCCGCCGACGCGACCGCCTTCGTCCATCGTGACAGCGATTGGCTGATGACAATTGCGCTTAGCTGGAGCGGCGCCGACGCGCCCGCCACGGTGGAGGCCAACCTGGCCTGGCAGAGCGACTTCTATCAGGCGATGACGCCCTACGCTGGCGGCGGAGCCTACCAGAACTTCATCGATCCCTCGCTCACCGACTGGGCCCAGGAATATTACGGCAGCAATCTGCCCCGGCTCCAGAATATCAAGGCCGTCGTTGACCCGACCCTGGTCTTCGACTTTCCCGAGGCGATCACCCCGGCCTGAACGCGACCGACCCAGCGTCTTGCGCTAGCATTGCTCCATGCCAATCGACGTACATGCCCATTATGTTCCGCCTGGCGTCCTGGAAGTGCTGCGTTTTCGTGGCGCCGAGTACGGTATCGCGGTGGCGCCCGGTGGTTCACCCGTATGTCCAAGCTTGAGCTTCGAGTCGGGGCTGCGCCTGCGCCCGTTCGTGCCCCGCCTGATGGAAGAGGAAGCGGCGCGCATCGAGAGTTTTTTGGCCGCCGGCGTTGACCGCCAAGTGCTCTCGGTGTGGTCCGACCTGATGGGTTATGGGCTGGCGCCCGCCAAAGGCGAGGCCTGGCATCGGCTGATGAATGATTGCCTGGCCCGGGTCTGCTCGCGCCATCCCACGCGCTTTTCCTTTCTCGCTTCGGCCCCTTTGCAAGACCCTGGCACCGCCGCCCGCGAGGCTACGCGAGCGGTGCGCGAGCTGGGCGCGGTGGGCCTGTTGGTTGCAGCCAACGTCCTCGGGGTCAACCTGGGCGAGGTCCCGCTCGATGAGTTTTGGAGCGCGGTCAGCCAGTTGGGCGTACCGGTGTTCATCCATCCCACCGAGCCCGTGCCGCCGCCGCGTACCCGCCGCTGGACCCTGACCCAGGTAGTGCAATTCACTTACGACACCACGCTGGCGCTAAGCTCGTTAATCTTTTCCGGCACCCTGGACCGCTTTCCGGCTTTGCAGTTTATCCTGCCTCATGGCGGCGGCCTGTTGCCCTACCTCAGCGGCCGGCTGGATCACATGCATGGGCGAATGGATCGCGCGGCCGAGGGCGATCTTGCGCGACAGGCGCCGTCGGCTTACTTCCCCCGATGCTATTTCGACACCCTGCTCCATCAGCCCCACGTGCTGCGCTTTCTGATCGACAGCGTGGGCCTTGAGCGCGTCGTCCTGGGCAGCGACTGGCCTTTTCCGCCCGGGACGGATACTCCGCTGGCGGTGCTCCACGCCGCCGGACTGCCGTCCTCGCAGCTTGAGGCGATCGTCGATCACAACCCCCGCCGTATGTTCAAGCTGGCGTAACGGCCTTTTTCAAAATCCGGGTTTTGCCGGCCGCACGCTGCTTGTGCGCACCCATAGGCCCAGCGCGATCAAGACGGTGGGAAGAATGAGATCGCTGTACAACGCCCCGCCCGCGTTGTTGGGCGCGTAGTTATGGGCGACCATAATATGTCGGAGATGGCCGACCGCATCGCCCCATAACCAGACCGTCGTCGCGACAATCGTGGCCAGCCAGAAGCTCCCTTCGAACCACCAGCACAAGATTCCCAAGGTTCCGATCGCCAGATTGGCTATCGCGACTTCAAATTCGAAGGGGCTGGGCGCCCAGCCGATCGAGCGAGAAACTTCAGCGCTCATGAACGCGTGGCCGTAGAAGGCGAATAGCCCTTCCACTCCGACGCTGATCACTAGCGCATCGCGCAGCACAATCCTGGCGATCGCCGGCCATCCGGCGCGGTATGCCGACGTAATAAGCAGATGAATCAGCACGACGACGAGCGTCAAGATTGGAAAAATCGCAAAGAACATCGACACCCCGAGCTTTCCGACAAGCTGGGCGTATTATCAGTGCGGCACGGCGGCAAATCAATCAACTATGCCGTGTAGCCTCCCCCGCGAGCGACCGGCATGACCCCCTGAGTTTCTAAAAGGTGTCGTACCAGGGACGCGGGGGTGGCGGGCTTAAGTGAAAATCCACCCTGAACTGGCGTAGCAGGTTCCCGTTGGCATGACGCAGTGCTAGCTTGGCGTCTTCCAGATTAATCTCGGCTTGCAATTCGTTGGCCTCTACCGTGGCGTCCTCGGTTTGGTACTGGATCAGATCGTGCGTAGTCGCCATGCCGTTGGCAAAAAGCTTTTGTTCGTCATAAAAGGCGGCACGAGCGTACGCGCTACGCGCCCGGCTGGCTTTGACGGTTTGAATGTCCGCGGCCACATTAGCCACCGCCGAGCGCACGTTTACCACCATCTGATCGACCGCCGCCTGGTATTGTCGATGCAATTGAGTAGCCTGCATGCGCGCTTGCGCCACCATGGCCCGCAGATAGGCGTCGTCGGCGGGCATTTCGAAATTGAGAGAAAAAATATACGTCAGATATCTAAAAGAGAACATTTGGCTGAGCGCCGTACCATATCCACCGCGATACTCCGGCAGGGTTTCGCCGTTGAATGCCACCCCCGGAATCGTAGTGCAGTTAAACACGGTGCTGCTGGACGCGCCGAGCGGCGGATTGCACACCAGCTCGCCGGCCTGGGAGGTAAGGGAAACCTGGCTTCCCAAGGTCAGCGAGGGCAGCATCTGATTATCCATGTACTGAACGTTAATTGCCGCGCTGGAGATCGCCGCGCGCGCGGCCGCCAGCGAGGGCAAGTGCGCAAACCCATCTTCCAGAGAATGCTCTTCTTCAGCCACCATCGATTCATCCGGGTTGGGGTGATCGATCGGTTCGATGGTGCGGGGAAGGAACGAGTCGGCATTGTTGAGCATGACATCCTGGGCCAGCACGATTTCAGCGTTGCCCAGGACGGCGCGGGCGGAGAACAGGTTGGCCTGCGCAGTTTCGGCCGCGGCTTGCGCCTCACGTACATCCAGCGGCGCCAGTGTACCGACCTTTAGCTGTGCCATGTTGTCACGGACCAGATCGTCATAGAAGGCCACGGTTTGTTCGGCGACCTTCAATTGATCGCGCGCCAGAACCACGGCCCAATAGTCGGTCGCCACTTTGTACACGAGGTCCTGAAGAGTTTGTTCATAATTGAACTGGGCCTGGCGCAACGCGGAGTGCGCCAGGCGTACATTGATGGTAGCGAATTTCCAGCCAAACGCCCGCAACAAGGGTTGGGTAAGCGAGAGCGTCAAAGTGGGAACATAAAAGGGTCGCACCGACTCAAAGAAATTATTCCCATTGATGCGGCTATTGTTGAACAGCACACTAAGTACACCGTTACTCGAGGCCAAAAGCTTATTGATGGCGAAATTCCATTGCCATTGATTAGTGGATAACCCTAGATCCGGCTGCTTGGTAACGGTATTGACTGTATCCAACGCACTTGTGATCGGTATGTAGGATTGCAAGCGCTCGCCGTTGGCGAGCAAGCGCGGATCAAACGCCGCCGCCGCCTGCTTGACCGCTTCTACCGCGGCCAGCGGGTTGAGCCGTCCGACTTCGACTTGCGGATTGTTTTTAAGCGCCCAATATACCGCTTCATTGAGGGTCATGCGCGCTACGCGCGGATCAAAAGTGCGCAAATAATTGAGATCGTTCAGTGATTCCTCGGGAAGAGCATGTGCCCAGTTCCATTGATCCTTCAATATTTGCGGTACCGACAAAAGCCGGTCGCCATACTCGTAACGGTCGGCATCGCGGCTGCGCACCGTTAGGCTGAGCTTGTTCTGGGTTGGCGCCACGGGCGGCGCGCTGGTAACCTGCGCGCCGGCACGGCCAGCTATCAAGCCCCCCATTACCGCTAGAGCCAAGATCGGGTGAAAAAGCCCAATTCGCCCAAGCGCGACGTACCGGCCACCGCCGCGCCCTGCGCGCAACGGTTGATCCTTTCTGATTTGTCGCTCCAGGCTCCTCCAATCATGGGCCGGAGCACGCGAGCCGGAAGCACTCTTGACCCAGCCTGCCAGGGCCAAACAACTCACCGCCAAGCGAGCTAAAAACGGGCGAACCATGGCGTTTCCGGAGTGTTGCTAAGTTGGAAGACAACATTGAAGTGACGCAGCAGCGTTCCTTCGGCGTGCCAAAAGGCCAGCCGTGCCTCTTCCAGCCCGACTTCGGTCTGAATTACGTTGCCCTGGGCCTGCACCAGCGACGCCTGATACTGCAGCAGATCGTGCGTGGTCGCCATGCCGACCCGAAACCGCGCGGTCTCGTCATGCAACGCTTCTTCGGCATAGCCTCGCGCGCGCAGGGCGGCCTGGACCGCGGGCACGTAAGCGGAAAGGTTACTGAGCGAGGTCAAAACGTCGGCGACAACCTGTGACAACTGGCTGCGAAACTCCATCCGGGTCTGTTCGTAAGCAATCCGCTGTTGTGCCAAAGCGGCGCGCGCGTTGGCATTTTCCAAGGGACGTTCGGCGCTGAGCAAAGCAGTGTAGCTGTAATAAGTAAAATCGAACATTTTTCCCAAGGTATCGCCGTAACTTCCGGTAAAGGGCAACCGATAGCCACTGGCTCCCGGAGCAATATCGCAATTGGGCGTGACTAGCCCGAAAGTGGGACCGCATTGCGCCTCCCCGCCCTGGCTGGTAACCGCAATTTGGGCATCGGCGTTGAGCTGCGGCAACAGTTGATTTTGCTGAAAGCGTACTTGCAGCAATGCCTGTCGAATCGCCTGGCGCATCTGGCCTAGCACCGGGCGGTAGAACGCCGCGTTGTGCAGAGCCTGATCTCGGCTCTCAAGTTTGTCCTGAACCGGATTGGGCTCCTGGGCGGGCTCAATCTGGCGCGGAATGAAGGTGCGATGAGGATCGAGCATAACATTCTGGCGCAGGGTCGTGCGCGCGCTATCCAGCGCGGCCCGTGCCGCGTATACGTTGGCCAACGCCGCCGCCGCGGCCGATTGCGCCTCGTTGAGATCCAGCGGCGCCAGGGTTCCAACTCGCAACTCGATCCGATCCTGCTTGACCACGTCCTCGTTGAAGCGCAAGGCCTCCTCGGCGACCTGCAGATTTTCCTGGGCTCGAACCAGTTCCCAATAGTAAAAGCCGATTTGCTCCACGAAAGAGGACAGAGTGCTGGCGTATTGGTACTGCGCTTGTACTTGTCCGATATTGGCAAGTTGTACGTTGATCGTGGCGAACTGCAAACCGAAATTGCGAAGAAGCGGCTGACTCAGGGACAATCCCAAGGTCGGCACGTAGGAAGGCACGATCGTATCGGTAAGATTGTTGGTGGTCTGATATTCGTTGTTGAAGGTAAGCCCCAGTGTGCCGTTGGTGCTCGCCAGTATCTTGTTCACTCCAAAGTTCCATTCATACAGATGAGTCGTCAGGGTGTTGCCGCTTTTTACTTCCAATGGCGTGGTGATCGGCATATTCGAATCTTCGTCTTCAAGATTCGCCGTCAGGTCAGGATCAAATACACCGTATTGAGCCTTGATGCTCTCGGTCGCGATCAGCGGGTTCAAGCGAGCCGCCGCAACATTGGGATTGTTGCGCAAAGCGACATAAATCGCTTGCTTGAGGGTGAGCCGGCTGACGTTGTCATCGATAGTACGCAGATAGTTGGAACTGGTCACGCTCTCCGGAATCACCAGCCGCCCGCTGGGTTGCCATTGGCGCATCAGGATCTCTGGTAGCGATTTGACTGAATCGTGATACTCGAACTGCGTGACTGCCGAGCTGGGCGTACTCATGCTGGGCGGCTGGGTAAGCTGTGAATTCACCGGCGATGCGGCAAACGCAGCGCTGGTGGCGAGCAGCAATGGCATAATTAAAAGTGCCATGGTCTGCATGCGGACCCATCTTGCGAGACTGAAACTCATGTTTACCCTCGGCCGATCGCGGCGACCACGCCGGTTGTGGCACTCATTATTTTTGATTCGTAGATGGCGAATGGCGCTGATGAAGGCGATAACGGCCAGAATTCCAGCCATGAGCGAATAGCGCACCAAGGTTTCTGGTCCAGTTCGAACCCGGATGGGGGCCGAGCAGGGAACCCAGCGCGAAAGCCGCGATTAGGGCTAGTCCCTTTCGGGCCAAGACCATCGGCGGATGAGATGGTTCCGAGCGGACCTTCAAGCGCGCACCTTTAATCAAGGTTTGATCCAGCATCAGCAGCTCATTGCGCAGACGGCGATAGCGGCGGGCGCAAATGATGCAAGATTGCAGATGCACCCGGCTCTTGTGGTCTGCCTCCCCCAGGCAGCAGGCCAGCAAACTTTTTTCCCCCAGGCATTCCTTCATAGCTCACCCCTCGACCAAGACCTTGCGCAGGCGCTGTAGGGCGCGGAACAGATGGCGCTTGACCGCGCCTTCGCTCAGTCCCAGGGCTTCGGCCACCTCCTCGATCGGCCACTGCTCAAGCCGGCGCAGAACCAGCACCTCGCGCTGGCGGCGCGGCAAGCGAAGACACTGCTGCCAGACCCTTCGGCATAATTCCTGCCGCTCCAGGCTATGCTCGGGAGTGTCGTGTCCGGGCTCCAGCGGGATTTCCTCCAACTCGACCCGGGGGCTCAAGCGCCTGCACCAAGCCGAGCGGCGAACATCACGGCAGGCATTGGCTGCGACGCGCGTCAGCCAGGCGCCCCAACTTAGTGGCTGCTCGCCTACGGCCATGCGCTGGTATGAGCGCAAAAACACCTCCTGCGTGATCTCCTGCGCGCTCTGCTCGTCCGCCAGCATCACCCGGCATAGGCGCAAGATGCGTTCGTGATGGTCACGGTAAAGCCCATTCCAACCGTCGGGAAGCGGTCCTGGGACGGAAGCTTTCGGTGGAATTTGAACCCTCATCGCGCTGGCCTCTTGGATGGTGATCGAACCATGCGCCCAAAGGTTGACATCTTTTTTTCGCGAATCCGACGGTCAACTCCGGGTCGGGTCGATCGATCAAGAGCAACAGGCGGTGTGCACGAAAGGGTCAGGTCGCAAGGTGCAATCGAAATTCGATTTGTCGGCTACGGCAGTAGAGCTGAATTTGCACGGTTTAAGCGCTGGGCGCCAAGCGCTGCAACTGGTGGTACGGCTCGCGATAATTTGCGCTCCAGTCGCCGCCGCGGTTTTACTGATGTTGTCCCATCCGCCGCGAGCGCGCGCTCAACTCGCGGGCGCGCCGCAGCCTGCTCCCACTTTTGTCTCGATCATTCCGGGCAGCGTGCCCGCGCCGGTAGTGGCGCCGCCAGCCGGTGTCGCGGTAGCTCCGGCGCCGCCGGCGCTCTCGGGCACTCTGCCGACACCAAGCGCGTTACCGCCGTTGACGTTGCCACAGATTGCAATGGCTACCGCCGCACCCACCCCGGCACCGCGAGTCTACAACTGTAGTTGCAACGGCTCGGCTTCTTACACCCGCTGGATGGGAACGGTCAACGCCAGCAGTTACTTCCAAGCCCGCGAGAACGCGGTCAACTTGTGTCTGAACTTCAATTTCAACCGCCGGCCCGCCTCGCCCTTTATCCCGCCTCCAGTCTTTGCCTTCTTTCCGCCGCCCCCGGCGCCGGTGGCCGCTTCCGAAGCCGAACCGGGCTTGCCTAGCTTGCAGGCCCCAGGTCTGTCAGGCTTTGCGCTGCTTAATTCTTCGCGCGCGATAATCCTTGCCCTGTGTCAGAACTGCGCTTGTAGCTGAGGCTGCTTGGTCGGCCGATCGTCATCGCACCGCGCGCTACTCTCTCACTTTCAGAGTAAGACTTCGCGGGCACAGCGCACAGCGCCGTGGAGGGGTGGGCAATTAATTGTAGGCCATGGCGATCGTGCCCAAGTGGCCAAAGCGCGTTTGGCGTTTCGTCAAGCGGGCGTGCGTACTCCTGTTCGCGGCTCTGTTGGCAAGCCCCGTGCTCAACGCGGGCGCGCTCAACCATCGGACCGCACGCCCAAAGCCACGGTGCTGGAAAGGCGAGGTGGACCACCTCGACACCATCCGCCCGCTCAGTCGAGATTTTTCGCTGGGCCCCTGGATGGGCAAGGATTATCGGTTATGCTGGATACGCCTTCGCACACGTCCCTACGAGCTGAGGGTGATGGAGGTAACCCCCTCGTTGCACGGGGTATCAGATTCGATTGGCGATTGGCAAAGCTACCAGCAGGCCGTCGGCCCGCTTGAGCTGGTCAGCGAGCTAAGCTGGCAAGTTACCGTGCGCGCCGCGAACGCGCGTAAGGTTCACCTGGATGAAACCACCCGCTTACGCCTACGCGTTGAAGGCAAGATCCTGGGGGTACGCGCAAGAGTTTACGGAATGGCGGACGGTCGCCCGTGGTTTGTCGCCACCTGGCACGCCAGATTCCGTCCAAGCGGCAAAAGAAGCTTGCTCGTTTCGCCTGCAAGACCCTCGGCCCCTGCCCCGCCCTCGCAACGCTGGCTTATCACTCAGCCTTGGTTCGCTCCCGATCTGTAAGTTTTTCCCCCACCTCGCGGGTGAAAGGGCCAGTCATCTCGCTGCGCGAGCGGGGAGAGGTCGCTCGGGAACTTGCCCGACAAATTGCCAGGCCGGCTGCCCGGCATCGAGATTGCCGTGCAGCTTAGCGGGACGCGGCGCGCTCAACGGCCTATTGTCACCCTGCGGCTTTACGCTAACTTCATAGGGATCTTAACGAACCATGGCCGCGGGCTGCGGCGGAGGTGCGGTGGACAAATCGCGAGCATTGGAAATTGCCCAGCGTCTGAGCGCCACGGCGGCCGAGCTGATCTCGCTTGAGGAGTTGGCGTCCAAGCTAGCCGAGGGACGGCCCCTGCGGATTAAACTTGGGATGGACCCAACCGCTCCCGACCTCCATCTGGGCCACGCCATTACGCTCAAAAAGCTGCGCGAGTTTCAGGATCTCGGCCATCGCGTGATCTTCCTGGTGGGTGACTTCACTGCCGCCATCGGCGACCCCACCGGTCGCAGCGAGGTACGCAAACCGCTCAGCCCCGAGCAAATCGCTGAAAACGCGCAGACCTATCAGCGCCAGGTCTTCAAGATTCTCGACCCCGAGCGCACTGAGGTGCGCTTCAACAGCGAATGGCTGGATAAGCTTGGCCTGCGCGATCTGATCAAAATCGGCGCCCATCTGAGCGTCGCGCGCATCCTGGAACGCGACGACTTCGAGCAGCGTCTGAGCACTCAACAGCCGCTGTTTCTGCACGAGCTGCTCTATCCGCTGGTGCAGGGTTACGATTCAGTGGCGATCAAGGCCGACGTCGAGTTGGGGGGCACCGATCAGAAATTTAATCTGCTGGTGGGTCGCGAACTTCAGCGCGCCTTCCATCAGCCGCCCCAGGTGGTGCTTACGATGCCGCTGCTGGAGGGGCTGGATGGCGTGCGCAAGATGTCCAAATCCTACGGCAATTATGTTGGCTTGACTGAAAGCCCCCGGGAGATGTTTGGCAAGTTGATGTCCATCCCGGACCAGTTGATGCCCCGCTATTACGAACTGCTGACCGCAGTGGATGAAAACGAGCTGGCACGAGTCAGGAGCGGAGCGATCCACCCGATGGAAGCCAAAAAGCGGCTGGCTGACCTGATCGTGGGCGAATACCACGATGCGAAGGAAAGCGCGGCCGCGCGGGTCTATTTCGAAACCCGCTTTCAGCGGCGCGAGGTGCCCGCCGAGGTGCCGACCTTTAGGATTGCCGGTGAAATCTGGCTATGCGAGCTGATGAAGCAGCTCAACTTTGTTCCCTCCACTAGCGAAGCTCGCCGCCTGATCGGACAGGGCGCAGTGAGGGTGGACGGTGAAGCGGTGCGCGACGCCAATTTTCGCTTCGTTCCCGGCCATCACGGCCTGCTGGAAGTTGGCAAACGGCGCATCGCACGCATCCAGCCCTGAGCGGGTGTTCAGCGGGGTCAAAGACCAACCCGCGGTCAGCCGAGCTTTTCGGCTTCGGCCACCGCTTGGCGCAACTTATCCATCGTCTTCTTAAGCGCGCGAGTATATTGTGGTTTGGTCCAGACCTGACCCGTGCGCATCTTGAGCCATCCCAGCTTGACCGCATCGGGCTTGTTGCCCATCTCGCCCGTGGAGACTTCGATAATCGCACGTTCTTCGGGGCTGAGCTGCGCCAGCACTTCACGCTTGAGCGATTGGAGAAAGCCGGCCTTCAGATCAATGTCGATTTTTACCAAGCCATCACCTGCACTGAGGTAAGTCTAATAATAAATCCGCCGCCTCGTTGAGCGCGCTTTTCAACACGGGCCTCTCAGAATGCGTTCCACTAGTTCCAGGGGCAACGGCTGGCGATGTTTAACCGTGCCCAGGCAGGGCACATCGGTCAGACGGAGAAGGGAATCGGCGTTGGTGGCGGCGGCGGGCGAATCGGCGGGCTCGGCATCGTTGAGGATATAACCACGAACCCACAAACCCTTGCGCGCGGCGTACTCCAGGGAGAGAACCGCGGCGTTGAGGCTGCCCAAGCGGTTAGGCACTACCAGCACCACTTCGAGTTGGAGGGTCTGGGCTAAATCGGCGAAATTGGTATCCCAGGTTAGCGGCACGGCCAAACCACCGGCGCTCTCCACGATCACGATGTCGTTGGCGGCCGCGATCTCTTCAAAGCAATCCACCAGCCGTGCGATGTCAAGCACGGGGAGTCCCTCCAGCCGCGCGGCGGCGGCCGGCGCCAACGGCGGGGCGTAGCGGTAAGGACAAATCAGCTCCAGTGGCAGCGGCGAGGAAGCTGCAGTTTTGAGGATCAGGGCATCGCTTGCCACCAGCCCCTCAGGACCCTGGCTACAGCCAGTCTCGGCGGGTTTGAAAACACCCGTGCGCAGGTTGCGGGCGAAGCTGGCGAAGGCCAGGGCGCAGGCCACAGTGGTCTTTCCCACGCCGGTATCGGTGCCTGTGATCAGAATCGCGCGTGCCATCGCAGCTCCTCAACCAACGATCTCGATAGTGGCGCCGTATACGGCGTCCAGCAAGAGAGAGATTTCGCTGGCGTCGATTGAAAGCGGGGGCATGAAGACCAGCACGTCGCCCAACGGCCTCACGATCACACCGGCTTGGCGCGCTGCCATCGCGATGCGCGCCCCGACCTGAGCCGCGGGTGCAAAGGGCTGGCATCGCTGCACCTCTTCCATCAGCTCCACCCCCGCCATCAGACCCCATTGGCGAATGTCCGCGACGTGAGGGTGTGCGGCAAAGCGGCTCAGCCCGCGACGGAGCTGCTCGGCCAAAGGGCCGACCCGGGCGACCACTTGTTCTTCGTCGAACACCTTTAGATTAGCGATCGCCACGGCCGCAGCCAGGGGATTGCCGGTGTAGGTATGGCCATAATAGAAGGTGCGGCCCTCTTCGACCTGTCCTAAGAAAGCCGCGAATACCTGCTCGCTGGTCAGGGTCGCGGCCATCGGCAGGTAGCCGCCAGTCAGTCCCTTGCCCAGGCACATCAGATCGGGT